>JBGPOC010000150.1:0-6192 GCA_041487825.1 Candidatus Dormibacteraceae bacterium
GCGATCTCGGCGAGGGCCACGAACTGCGCCGGGTCCCGAAAGAAGGCGCTGTGCTGAACCGTGACTCGGTCCAGGAGATCGTCGAATGCGGCGGGTTGCGCATCGACCATGTTGACGTAGGAGCCGACCGGGACCCCGGCGAGGCTGGCGCTCTCTTGAAGGAGCCGCTCCAGCCTCGCACGCGTTGCCGGCTCTGCCTTGAGCCCCGCTCGCGATCGCAAGAGCAATGTGGCGTGGTCGAGAGGGCTAACCGTCACCGCGATGAAGAGGGCTCTGTGACTTGACCGTTGCCGGTCGGCGGGAAGGTGCCCGTCCTGTTGCGGATTTTGGGCGTCGGGCCTCCGGTCCGACCCAAAAGGCGGGAGACCGCGCTGAGCAGTCCGGCCTCGTCGAATGAGGTCTTGACGATGTAGCCGTCGGCGCCCGCGTCGAGGCCGCGCTGTTGATCCTCCTCGCTCGCACGGGAGGACACGATCAAGACGGGAATGTTGGCCAGACGAGGGTGGGCCCGAATGCTGCTCGTCAGCTGGAAGCCGTCGAGGTTGGGCATTTCCAGGTCGGTCACGACCAGGTCCGCAGGCTGCTCCGTGAGCATCGCCAGCGCTTCGGCCCCATCACTCGCGCTGCGCACGGAGTAGCCTCCCCGCTCCAGTATCGAACGCTGCAGCTCGCGCACCATCAGCGCGTCGTCCACGACCATCACCGAAAGTGGGCGGGCGGGCGCCGTCGGCATGTCGGCGACCCTCGATGTGGCGCTCGCTGTGGCCATGCTGCGTTCGATGAGACTGGGAACGTCCAGGACGAGAAGGATCGAGCCGTTCGGCTCGATGCTGGCTCCGCTCACAACCTTCAGCTCGCGGAGCCGGCCGGTCATCCCGCGGACCACCACGTCGCGCTTCTGGAGCACCGACTCCACCTGGAATGCATGCCAGTTGGCGGCCGAGCCCAGCAAGACCCACGGCCCTCCATTGGCGGTCGGCAGGCCGAGGAGGGTCGCGAGGTCGGACACCGGTACTGCAATCCCGTCGATGAGCGCGAGCCGTCTTCCGCTCACGATCTGGACGTTCTGCGCCTCCAGCATGCGGACGATCCGATGCAGCGGTAGCGCGAACGACTGCCCGGCGATGGAGACGATCAGGCAGGGGACGACCGTCAGCGTGATCGGGACGACGATCCGGAACTCTGCTCCAGAGCCTGGATGGTTCTCGACCTCGACCGTGCCGTGAACCGCGGCGACCGCAGTCGCCACGACATCGAGGCCGACGCCGCGCCCGGAGTCCTCGGAGAGCACCTTTGCCGTGGAGATCCCTGAACGGAAGATGAGGTGCAGCGATTCCTCCTCGGTGAGGCCGTTGACATCGACGCCACCTTTGGCCGCCGCCGCCCGCACCGCTTCGACGTTGATGCCGGCACCATCGTCGCTGATCGCGATCACCACCTTGGAGCCGACCTGCGTGGCTAGCAGCCGCACGACGGCGTGCTGTGGCTTGCCGGCCGCCAACCGCTGCTCCGGCATCTCAATGCCGTGCCCGACGGAGTTCCTGACCAGGTGGAGGAGGGGAGAGACGAGCTCTTCGAGCACGCCTCTGTCGACCTCGATGTGCTCTCCCACCATCTCCCACCGCACGTCCTTTCCGGCGGCGCGAGCGGTATCCCTCACGGTGCGATGGAGGATGGGCTCGAGCGTCCCGACCGGGACCATTCGCGTACGCTCCGTGACCTCCTGGAGCTGGTTGATGACCTTGGTCAGCTCGCGGTATTCGGTCACGGCATCCGGGTCCAGCCGAAGCTCTGATCCGAACACGTGGCCGACCCTCAGCTGCGCGGCGGAAGCTTCGCCGACCAGCCGGTTGAGCTCGTCGATTCGCGCCACAGGAACTTCGAGGGTCGCAGTGTCCACTTGCCTCCTGTCCAACCCTCCGGGGGCCTGCGGGACCTTCTTGCGAAACGCCGGCAAGGGCGGCGCGACAGGTGGTGGCCCAGGAGCGACGGCAACCGGACGATGGGCGATGACAGCAGGCGCGGAGGCCGGAGGCGCACTCGCCATAACCGGCGCCGAGGCCTGCACCGCAAGCGGAGGCTTCGTCGTAGCGTCGATGTTCGCCACTGCCGCCATCGCCACAATTGCCACGGAGCTCGGCAGCAGACGTTCCAGGGCAGCCTCGTCGCTGGCGTCCTGCTCACCGTTCGACGCGCTTGCGATGAGCCGGCCCAGGCCGTCGACGACGAGGAGCATCGCATCCGTCAGCTCGGGGGTGGAACGACGTGTTCCGGCCCGCAGCTCGACGAGGAGGTCCTCGAGTCGGTGGGCCAACCGGCTCACCCGCATCATGCCGACCATGCCGGCCGCACCCTTCATGGTGTGCGCCTCTCGAAGGATCCCGGCGATCGCACCCTGGTCGTCCGGCGCCGACTCGAGCGTGAGCAGCCCGGAGGCGATCCGCTCGAGGTGGCCCTTGGCCTCTTCGACGAACAGTGGCCGGAACTCGTCCTCTAGCTCGCCCATTTCAGATCCAGCCCGTTCTTCACGAGCTCCTCAATGTCGATCAGGATCACCAGGCGCCCTCCGTTGCTGTACACGCCGAGTTCACCCGGCTTCGTGCCCGCGCCGACCGGCTCCTCGAAATCGGCTGCAAACGGCAGTTCCTCCGCAGCCAGCGCGACCATGTCCCGCTCGCCGCTCACCAGCACGGCAAACGGCGGCTCATGCAGGGGGCCGGTCCCGGTCAGGACGCCGGTGTCTAGGAGCGGCACGATCTCGCCGCGCACGTTGACGATGCCGCGCAAACCCTGGGGCGAGAGCGGGACCAGGGTCACGAGCGGATGGCGCAGCACCTGGTGCACGGCCGTCATCGGAACCGCGAAGAACGCAGCGTTGGCCGCGATCACCAGCACTCTCATGCGGGGTGGACCTCGGAGCTGGTTGCGCCCAGGCCGGTTGCGGTTGCGTGGTCAGCGGCCGCAACAGCAATCTCCCGGGCGGCAAGCGCTGTCGCCCGAGCTGTCTCCGCCAGGTCTGCGGTCATGCCCATCCACTCGCCAAAGCCTTTCGGTGGCGTTCTCTCAAGCTCCACGGCCTGACCCTCCTTCCTTGCGCGGCGAGCTGCGCTCAGCGGTGGACAAAGCGATGTCGGCCGCGAGCTCATCCTGTCGAGACGCAGCGATCGCGATCTCCTGGGCGGTTTCGGCCACCAGGCGGCTGCTGACAGCAATCTGCTCGATCGCGACCACCGCCTTCTGGACCGTGGAACGCTGAAGCTGCGTGGCGAGTCTGACCTGGCCGCTTGATTCCGCCATCGTTCCCATCATCGAGAGCCAGATGTCCATCTGCCGGCCTCGATTCGCGACCGCCGCCACGGTCGCATTGCTCTGCGCCTGGGCGCCCTCTACGAGGCTGGCGATCTGGGCGGCCGCGGCCTTGGAGCGCTCGGCCAGCCGGCGCACCTCGTCGGCGACCACCGCGAAGCCTCGCCCGGTATCACCGGCACGGGCGGCTTCGATCGCCGCGTTCAGCGCCAGGAGGTTGGTCTGATCGGCGATGTCGTCGATGAGACCGAGGATGCCGTCGATCTCGCCGACGCGTTGCGCCAGCGCCATCACGCGGTCCATCGACACTTTCACCTCTGCCTGGGCGCTCGCGATCTTCTCTCGGACCTCTCCCGCCTGGGCGGCGACACCGGCAGCGGTGTCCGCGATGGTGACGGTGCTGCGTGACAGCTCTTCCATGCCCGAGAGGGTTTCCGTCGCGGCCGTGTTTTGCTTTAGAGTCGCCGCGGCGAGCTGCTCGGCAGACGTGGTGAGCTTGGCCGCCGACTCCCTGACCTCGCCTCGAAGACGGAAGAGAACGCCCGCGAGCCGCTCGAGCATCGCATTGAACGTTTGACCGAGCAGCCGCATCTCTCCGCTTCCGCCTGGGACGACACGCACCGTCATGTCGCCGGCCTCGACTCGGGCTGCCGCCCGAGACAGGGCGACGACCGGCCGGATCGCCAGGCGGGCTACCACGCCGGTGGTCGCGATCAGAAGAAAAGTGGCAAGGACCTCCACGCCGACGCCCCAGCGCCCGAGAACGTTGGGCACCAGGCCCGCGACTATGAAGAACGGCAGCGCGATGGCCAGCAGGCCAGCCAGCATCCTGGCGAAGAAGCTGTCCCACGGGCTGCCGTGTTGGTCCTCGGCGTGGCGGCGCTGGGTGCTTTCGATCCTCAGAACGCGCACGCCTGCAGCCGGGTCTTGACTCGCGCCGTCCGGCATCGGTTTCTTGAGCTCCAACATCAGCCCGACTCCCCGGTTCCCCAGCCGGAGCCGGCGAGGTCGGCGGCGAGCGCACCCTGCCGGGCCGCTGCTGTCGCGATCTCCTGCGCGGTGGCGGCGACTGATCGGCTGCCCTCGGCGATGTGCTCAATCGCGAGCACGACCTGCTCGGTGGAGGCGCGCTGCTGCTGGTGCGCTGTGTTCATCTGACCGCCGGCTTCTGCCATGGCCTGCATCATCGCCACGCCCCGCTCCATCTGAGCGATGCTCTTCTCCAACGCCGTCATGGTCTCGCTGCTGTGGGCCTGGGCGCCTTCGACCAGCTTGGCGATCTGGGCGGCAGCGGCCTTGGAGCGCTCGGCGAGCCGGCGCACCTCATCGGCGACGACGGCGAAGCCGCGGCCGGCGTCGCCGGCGCGGGCGGCTTCAATGGCGGCGTTGAGGGCGAGCAGGTTGGTCTGGTCGGCGATGTCGTTGATCAGCTCGAGGATGCTTTCGATCTCGTTGACGCCGCCGGCGAGGGCGAGGGTGCGATCACCGGAGGCTTTCAGGTCGGCCTGCGCGACCTCCAGGCTCGAACGCGCGTCGGCCGATTGGGCGGCGACCCGGTTCATGGTCTCCGCCATGGACACTGTGCTGCGCGACAGCTCCTCCATGCTGGCCGAGGTGGCGGTGGCGGCCGTTGTCTGCTCGAAGGTGGCGGAGGCGAGCTGCTCGGCGGCGGTCGAGAGCTTGGTCGCGGAATCCGCGACCTCTCCCTGCAGGCGTGAAAGCACACCGCTCAGGCGCAGCAGCATTCCATTGAAAGCGGAACCGAGGACGCGCATTTCCCTGCCACCGGTGAGACTGACCCTGACCGTCAGGTCGCCTGCCTCCGCGTCGGCGGCGACGCGCGACAGCATCGTGATCGGGTGGATGATGAGCCGGGCCAGGACGATCGCGAATCCAACGATGAGCAGGGTCCCGACCAGCATGATCATCAGGGTCAAGCGCCCAAGGCTGTAGGCAGGGGCCAGGGCTGCGGCTGTGTCGGTTGAGGCGATGACCACCATATCGAGGCCCTGGACGCGGGCAAAGCCCGCGAAGACGTCGCGATTGCGATAGTCGGAGATTTGTTTCGAACCTGAGTTGGTCCTTAAGGCCAGGTCGACTATTCCGCTCTCCGCCTGTTCGGTCAGCGCGCCCTTGGCGACGAGGTCAGATTCGTTTGTCAGAAGACCCCAATCGGAGCTGAGGACGAGAAGGTGCCCGGCATTCACGAGATGGACTTCCTGCTGAGCTGTCGGAGAACCCAATAGGGCACTCAGTTCGGAGACGTTCAAGTCGCCGAGAACTGCTCCTTGCGAACTCCCGTTGGCGCCGATGATGGGCGCGCTGATGATCCACGTGAGCCCATCCGTACCTATGGCGATCGGCTGCGTGCTCTCCAGATAGAGCACCTTTCCGAACCACACCGCTGAGCCGATGTCCTTGAGGTCGGGGTCCGACGCCGTCGCCGCGATCAGGGCGCCGTCGGAGTTCACGACCTCAATTGCCTGGAACGAGGCGTTCGCGGCGGTCTCGAGCGCGGTGCCGCTGGGACCCGTATGTCCGGCCGGTGCGGTCGACTCGCGCGCCAGCTGCGCCAGGTAGGCCTGTGGTTCCCTGAGCCAGTCGCTGATGCGCGACGCTGCGGCCACGGCATTCGCTTCGGTCTGCAGCGTGGCTGCCGTGGTGCTCGACTGCAATCCCTCGGCGAACATGAGCGCGCCGAGGATGACCATCACGGGCAGCGAGATGAGCAGCGAACCGGCCAGTACCCTCGTGAAGAAGCTGTCCATCGGCAGACCTCGCCGGCGGCGCGTGGTGACGACCTTCAAATGCGCGTCCCTCACGACGAGTGGGATCACAGGTGCGAGGGCCGGCTGATCGCGCTCGGCCCGCGCTTGCTTCCTTCTA
>JBGPOC010000151.1:0-6186 GCA_041487825.1 Candidatus Dormibacteraceae bacterium
AGCTCGTGCGGATACTCCTTGGCGAGCCGCTTGGCGTCGGCGATGCCGACCATTTGCAGCAGTGAGATCGCCCGATTGCGCGCCTCGGCGGCGTCGGCCAGCTGGTGAATCTCAATCGATTCGGCGATCTGATCGCCGACGCTGAAGACGGGGTTGAGGGCGGTCATCGGCTCCTGGAAGATCATCGAGATGTCGTTGCCGCGAACCTGCTGCATTGCGGGCTCGGGGAGGGTGAGAAGGTCCTTGCCCCGGAACCTGACCTCGCCTCGCGCGACGGTCGCGTTCCGCTCGAGCAGACGCATGATCGTGAGCGCGCTCACGCTCTTCCCGCAGCCTGACTCGCCGACCAGGCCCACCGTCCTCCCCGCGGGGATTGTCAGGTTGAGGCCGCGGACCGCTCGCACCACGCCTCCATGGACCCTGAACTGGACCTGGAGATCCTTGATCTCGAGGACGGTGCCTTCTTTTACAACTTTCCCCGGTTGCCCGGAGAGGACCTGCGTCACCTCTGGCGCGGATCTAGGGCGTCGCGGATTCCGTCGCCGACAAGGTTGATGCAGAGCGCGGTGATGACCAGCGCGGTGGCCGGGAACGCGATCAGGTAAGCCGTTCCCCGCAGGACATCCTCCTCGTACGTGCTGAGCATGTTGCCCCAACTCGGCTCGGGGGGCGGGATGCTGAGGCCGAGGAACCCAAGCGCCGCCTCCAACAGGATGATGCCGCTCACTCCCAGGGTGGCCGAGACGATGATCGGCGCCAGCGAATTCGGGATGATGTGGCGAAAGATGATGCGGAAGTCGGATGCGCCGAGCGCGCGGGCGGCCTGCACGAACTCCGACTCGCGCAGGACCAGAAACTGGGCGCGCATGAGCCGGCCGATCTCGAACCAGCCCAAGAGAGCGATCACCACTACGAGCACGGTCAGGCTAACGCCGCCGAAAGCGGCAGTCACCGCGATGACGACCAGGATGAACGGCATCGCGATGATGACGTCGGTCATGCGCATCAGGGCATTGTCGATCCAGCCGCCGTAGTACCCCGCGAGGGCTCCGAGCACGCCGCCGATGATGATGTAGCCGAGCATGGCCAGCAGACCGACGGTCAGGGACACGCGCCCGCCGCGTATCAGCCGGGCCATTTCGTCGCTACCGAGCCCGTCGGTTCCGAATAGATGGTCAGACCAGGGAATCGGGATGCTCAGACCCGCCGGCAGAGCGACCACTCGGGAGTGGAACTGAAACGGCGCACCGTAGGGGTGGGTGTAGTCCTGGATCCGGTACAGGTCACGCTGGAACACCGGGACGATCACCGCCGTGACGATGATGAAGACCAGGATCACCAGGCTCGCGGTGGCGGCTCGATGGTGCAGAAAGCGCGCGACCGCAAGCCGCCAGAATCCAACTTCGCTGGGTTCGGCAAGCTCCGCGACGACGAGGTCCTCCGAGGCCGCCTGCCGGCGCAGCACCCCCTCCGCGTTGAGTGCGCCGGCCACCTTGGCCCCGCCGAGCACTGATGTGTATCCGGAGGTTGACGGCGGCCTTCCCTCCTTGAGCGGCTGGTCGGCCATCAGTAACGGATCCTCGGGTCGACAACCGCATACGCAATGTCGGCGAAGAGATTGAACAGTACCGTCAGGGCGGCGGTCAGCATCACCACGCCGAGTATGACCGGATAGTCGCGGTCCAAGGCTGCCTGGAACGCCAACAGGCCCATGCCCGGCCAGCTGAAGATGCCCTCTGTGATGATGGCGCCACTGACGAACTGGGGCGTCTGCAGGGCGACCAGGGTGACGATGGGCAGAATGGCGTTGCGCAAAGCGTGCTTGTAGTTGACGGCTCTCGCGGGCAGTCCCTTGGCTTTGGCCGTTCGGACGTAATCCTGGTGGAGCACCTCCAGCATGCTGGCGCGCATGAAGCGACTGAAGCCGGCGATGCTCAGGATGGAGAGCGAAGTCACCGGGAGCACCATGTGCCAGGCGAGGTCGCCCAAATCGGTCGTTGCCGCATTGGTGTGCATCCCGAACAGCGGGAAGTAGAAACTCCCACCGGTCAGGTGACGGAGCCATACCGCGCCGGCGATGAGCAGGAAGATTCCCAGCACGAAAGCGGGCACAGATATCCCCACGTAGCTCATGACAGACGTGGTCGTGTCGAGCTTGGAGTACTGGTGCGTGGCCGCAAATACGCCCAGCGGGATGGCGATAAGAAGTGACACGATCAGGGACACCCCAAGGAGAAGGACCGAGTTCGGCACCCGCTCCATCAGCAGCTTGGATACCGGCTGGTCGTTGACGTAGGAATCGCCAAGGCTTCCGTGCACAAGCGCGTTGAGGTAGGCGGGGTACTGCTGGTACCAGGGCTTGTCGAGGCCCAGGTTGTGGAGCCGGCGAGTGATCAGCTCCTGGTGCGCTCTGGGGTTCTCACCCGTGCTGAAGGGCGGTCCCGGGGTGATGCGTGTCAGGGCGAAGAAGGCCGCTGACATGAAGACCAGCAGCAAGATGCCTATGAAGACCCGCCTTATGACGTAGAACGTCACGCCTTCATCCTACCTTTGTTGGCTTCCAACGGCGTTGCCCTGTTCTGGGAGGTAAGGGAGGGAGGCGGGCCGGCCCGCCTCCCTCTGTCGAGTAGCGAAAGGTTACTTGGGAGCAGCCAAGCTCCACTGGGCGAATATCTGCACGTTGCGGTCCTGGTCGGCGTAATTGAGGCTCCCACCGTTGCCGGTGACCACCCCGTTGACTCCATTGAATGCCATTGCGACGTTATCGGCCCACATCATGTAGGACACGACATTGTCACCAAGGATGTGCTCGATCTTGGCGAAGTCCGCCTTGCGGGCCGCGAACGTGTCGGCGGCGTTCGCCTTCAGGTCCAGGCGCTCGGCATTGATCGCGGCGTCCAAATCCGGGTTGACGTAGCCCGTGTAGTTGTTTCCGCTCGGGTTATTCTCCGGCCGGATCTGGCTGGAATGGAAGATCTGGTAGTTGTCGGGGTCGAGGACAAGTCCGAACCCTGCGAAGGCCAGGTCGAAGTTGCCGGCCTGGATCGGCTTGTAGAAGACCTTGAAGTCGGTTGGTGTCGGCTGCAGGTCCATCCCGAGGTTCTTGCGCAACTCCTCGGACATGATCTGCACCGCCTTGATGCGCTGGGCCTTCCCAGCGCGCACGAAGAACTGGGCCGAGAATCTCTGCCCGTTCTTGACCAGAATTCCGTCGGAACCCTTGGTCCAGCCCGCGGCCGCCATCAGGCCCTGGGCCTTGATGATGTCCTGGGTGTACTTGACAACCGCGCTGTCGTCGTAGTACGCCGATGCCGGGACGATGTCGCCCCACAACGCGGTGCCGTGGCCGTCGGTGGCGGCCTTCACGATCGAGTTCTTGTCGAGGGCGTAGGCGAACGCCCGGCGGACGTTGACGTCACCGAACAGGGTGTTCTTTGACCCGTCGCCCCACTTCGCCCGGTCGTTGAACCGAACGTCGTAGTAGCCAAGGTCGGGGTACTCGTAGGCCTGCACACCCGGAGCGGCCTTGACCGTGTCGATCGCGGCGCCGGTGATCTCCGGGTTCCAGTTGATGTCACCGGCGATGACGGCCTGGGCGGCCGCCGTCGAGTCGGTAATGATCTTCAGGACGACCGCGGCGAAATGCGGCTTCCCGAGGTAGTAGTTGGGGTTGGCTTTGAGGTCGATCTCAGAGCCGGCGACGCGCTTGTCGAAAAGGAACGGCCCGCCAGTGACGGTCGGGTGGTCCTGCTCGAACGTGCGCATCTTGGACGGGTCGACCGCGCCGTAGACCGAGGCTGGCGCCACCAATAGGGCCAGGTTGTTGGCGAGGAACGGCGCGAAAGGAGCCGTGAGCGTGAAGACCACCGTGTGCGCGTCCGGAGCCGTCACCCCGGTTACCGGGTCGGTCAGCAGGCTCCAGTCGTATCCGATGTCGGTGTCGAGCGTGTGGTTCGCCTCGATTTGAACGGTCTTGACCACGTCGGCGGAGGTGATCGGCGTGCCGTCACTCCACTTGGCGTCGGTGCGCAGCTTCACGGTCCAGGTCTTCAGGTCGGCGGAAACGGATGGCATCCCGGATGCCAGGTCGGGAGTGATGGCCAGGTTCTTGTCCGCCTGGTAAAGGTTCGGGAACATGAACTGGGCGGCCCTCACAGACGGAAGGTCGGGGAGCTCGAATGGGTTCAGAGACGCAGCGTCGGCATCCAGCGCGTAGAGCAGCGTGCCGCCCTCTTTGATGCCCGAGCTCGAACCCCCACCGCCACAGGCGGCGATCACGAACAAACCAACGCACGCGAGCGCGATCGCTCGGACACGAGTAACAACCTGCATACGCGTCTTACCTCTCTTGACTGACGATCCTGCGGCCTTCTTCCCGGATTCGATGGAAACCGGGGCGAGAGTGCGCCGGCAGCAGGTCTTACTCAGCGGCCTCGGCGGCCGAACAGATTCTCTGGTTCCCCACCTGAGGGTGTCAAGTATGCCCTATCCCGACCTCCCGAACAACCGTTCGTTAAGTCGCACCCGAATCTCACCTGGGGGCGATGTAGATCTGGGTCGGAAAGAGCGCGCCCGGCCACTCATCCACGGGCGTGGCCGTCACGCCTCGAACGTAGGGCTTGACGAGTCTCCAGCCGACCGCCTGGGCGAGGAACGCCACCGGGGCGTCGCCGACCAGCATCGCCTGCGCCTGCTGGTATTCCTGATCTCGGCGATCGCCCTGCAGGTCGGCATCCGCCACGCGCACGAAGTCGTCGTACTGCTGGTTCTGATACAACCCGACGTTCGTCGAGCTCGTGGTGAGGAACACGTGGTACCAATCCGCAGGGTCCGGGTAGTCGGCGGTCCAGCCGAGCGGGCCCGCGATCTGAAAGTTCCCCGTGTCCAGCCGAGAGCTGAGCGTGTTGGTGTCCAGCGCCTGCAGCGTGATGTTCACACCAAGGTTGGTCTTGAGCTGGCTCTGCACGAACGTGGCGGTGGCCCTCTGGAAATCGGACGACCGGTCGTATGAGTACTTGACTCCCGACAGCTGTTTCGCGCTCACGCCTGAGGATGCCAACGAGGCGCGCGCCTGCGCGACGTCGAACTTCTGCACAGAGCCGAGGCCGGGGGAGTAGCCATGCATCCCCCTGGGGATGAACGTCTCGGCAGGCACGCCCTGGCCCTGAAAGATCTGGGCCACGAAGGCGTTTCGGTCGATCGCCTCGGCGATCGCGCGCCGGACCCTGGCCTTGTTCAGCGGCGCTGATGTGACTTGAAACACGAGCCAGTACACGGTCAACGCCGGTGTCTTCACCAGCTCACGGCTCAAGCCGGCGTCGCCTGCCACGGTAGTCGCCTGCGCCGGCTGGACGTCGATCTCGTCGAGGTTCCCGCTCCTGTACCTGGCGAGGGCCGCGGCTCCATCGTTGACGATCACGAAGTCGATGGCGGTCAGCGTCGGCCGAACGCCCCAGTAGTGCGGGTTGGGAATCGCGGTGAGATGGTCGTTGGGGATCATCTCCGAGATCTTGAACGGCCCGTTCGTGAGGAGCGTCTCAGGAGCGGTCGCCCACCTGTCGCCGGACCTGTCGACGATGCCCTTCCTGATCGGTGCCCCCGCCGGCATGGCGGCCAGCCAGACGAACGCGGGGTCCTTATGTGACAGGGTGACCTGGAAGGTGTAGTCGTCGATCGCCTTCAGGCCCAGGGTGGCAACCGCAGCATCCAGCCTGGTCGCGTCTCGCTGCGGATCGAGGACCGACACCTTGTCCCCATTGAGCACGTCGGCGGCGAAGAAGGCCTCGCTTGGAGAGGCGAGCCTCGGATCGATCAACCGCTGCCAGGCGAACACGAAATCCTGCGCCTTCACAGGGGTCCCATCCCAGTACTGCGCCGTGCGGCGAAGGTGGAAGACGTAGATCGTGCCGTTGCTCGAAACGTTCCAGTTCTCGGCAGCCGCCGGCGTCACGCTGTTGAGTTCTGCGCTCGGCCTGAGCAGCGGCTCGGAGACGGCTCGCAGCACGGCCGCCTCGTAGGGGTACTGCGTCTGGCCCGGGTCCAGCGATGCGGGCTGGTCGTCGAGCAGGACGCGAAGCGTCTGATCCTTGTCGAGCTTCGCCCCCTGAGTGAGTGGAGCACTGGGGCTGCACGCGAGGCCGGCGATCAAGACCAGCATCGCCAGCGCAAAGGCGCGAGAGCGCCAGG
>JBGPOC010000152.1:0-6170 GCA_041487825.1 Candidatus Dormibacteraceae bacterium
TCGCCGTCCGCTGGGCCGTGAAGCTGCCGTTTGAGCGCTTCGAAGGTCCACGAACGCTCTTCAAAGACGTACCGCACCTGCGTGGCGGTCACTTCGCTGGCGCCAGCGCGGCGTAGCGATTGAACCGACGGAAGCAAGACGTCTTCACCAACCACGACGGCGCAGTGGCTCCAGTGCGCGTAGGCGGAGTCGACGCCCCGGAACCGGACCTTCTGGGCGACGCTGATCAGCCCGGGAATCGGGCGGCGCCTGTGCGCGAGGATGAAGTCCCCGGGGTCGAAGCGGGTGGCTTGCTCGCCCGGGCCGTAACGCTCGACAGTTGCCACAGCGTCACCGGCGGGCGAATGGTGGCTGGTAGAAGTCGTTCACCCGGCTCGGCCGGCCGTCCAGCGCGACGTCGCTGAACTGGTAGAGGATCGCCGCCGTCGGCGCGTACACAGGGCCCCATGGAAGCTCCAGGCGGAAGGCACGCGACTTCCCCGGCCTTGCGCCCGCCACCGCCGCGCGCAGATCCGACATCGTCAGCAAGAAAAGCTCGGCGACCTCGTCCGCCGACGGTTCCAGATCGGCGGCCGCCGAATCGCTCCACACCACCACGGGGGTGATCGTGAAGCCGGAGCGCGTGTCGAAGTCGTCGAGCAAGCCCAGGATCGCGCTGGCGGTCACGGTCAGGCCAAGCTCCTCCCGAAGCTCCCTGAGCGCCGCCATCTCGGCTTGCTCGCCAGGGTTCAACTTCCCGCCCGGAAGCGCGAACTGCCCGGGATGGCGGGCCATGCCCGCGGCCCTTAGGAAGAGTGGAACGCAAGGCTCCTGGTTCCCGCCGTCGAGCACGACGAGCGCCACGGCAGCCGGCAGCTGGGGCGCTCGAGCCTCGACACGTTGAAACGCCTGCAGGTTGGACGCGATCTCGTCACGCAGGCCGGAGCGGTCCCTCAGCTGCGCGGACGCTTCTTCTGGGGATCGTAGATCGGCAGAACTTCAACCCTGGCGGCCACGGTGCCGTCCCTCATGGCGACATCCAGCGATTGGCCTTCGGTGGCAAACCTCGACTCCAGGACGGCCAGCCCGACCTGGCCGAAGCGAGGGCTCTTGGTCGGGCTCGTCAGCGTGCCGGCGGGCTCGCCGGCGCTGGTGACCGCCGCGCCGTACTCGGGCAGCTCGTCCGTCTCGAGGACTAGGGTCTTGAACCGGCGCGGCGGATTCGCGGAGATCGCGACCAGCGCGGCCTTGCCGTTGAAATCGGCACCGTCGAGCGCCACCACCCGGTCCAGCGAGAAATCGAAAGGCGTGCGCTCGTGAGCCTGGTAGTCGTAGTCGGTGACGATGAGGCCCGCCTCGACGCGCAGCACCTCGATCGCCTCCACGCCGAAGGGCCTGGCCGCGCACTTGTCGATGACCACGCTCCACAGGTCTTCGGCATCTGGCGGCCGGCAGAAGAGCTCGTAACCCAGCTCGCCGCCGAAGCCCGTGCGCGAGACCCAGCACGGGACACCGCCGACCTTCACCGAATCCGGGATGAAGTTGAAATACCGGAGTCCTGAGATGTCCACACTGCACACCTTGGCGAGCGCTTCGCGTGCTCGCGGACCCTGCAGCCCGAGGTGGGGCAGGTCCAGACCGATGAACTCGATCTGCACCCTCAGCCCGCGCGTGACCTCAGCGAAATGCTCCTCGCGGTCCCGGCCGTTGGTCATCACCCAGGCGCGATCGTCGGAGATCTTGAAGACCGTGCCGTCATCGACCATCAATCCGTCGCGGTCGCAAAAGGCGCCGTAATGCACCTGGCCGACCCGCAGTCCGGCCACGTTGTTGGTGTGAAGCCGCCCTGCGGCCAGGAGTGCGTCGGGGCCGCGAAAGCTCCATTTGTTGAGTGGCGACACGTCCCACACGCCGAGGTCGTCGCGAACCGCGCGGTACTCGGCGTCCAGGTCTCCGAAGCTCTCGGTCCAGAGCCAGCCGCCCTCCTCCATGAAAGTCGCGCCGAGCTCGGAATGAGCCTTGTAGAACGGGGAGCGAATTGCGGCCGCAGTCGTCTCTTCCACTACCTCACCCCTGGGGGATGGCTTTCTTGGGATCGATGAAAGGCAGCGTCGCCACCCGCGCGTGGAGCTCGCCCGCCGGCGCCATGGCTCGCAGCTCGGTCCCGACGGCCGCGAGGCCCGCCGGTACCCACGCGTAGCCGATGTTTCGCTCGAGCCGCGGCGAGTAGATGGCGTCCGTCACGTGACCGACCCGCTGCCCGTGGTGCACCACGGGCCAGTAAGCCACCAGCTCGGCGGCCATCGCGTCATCCGACAGCTCGATTCCGACGAGCTTGCGCTTCACGCCTTCGCGCTTGATGCGCTCGAGCGCCTTCCTGCCGTTGAAATCCGCCGGAGCGTCGAGCTCGACCAGCCGCTCCAGGCCCGTGACCTCGAACGGGTTGTTCTCCAGGCGCATGTCGGACCCGTAGTTGAAGATCCCGGCCTCGATCCTGCGCGCCTCGCTGGGCGCGATCGGCCTGATTCCGTACGGCTTGCCGGCCGCCATCACGCGCTCCCAGAGCTCATCACCACGACTGCCGTCACGAAGGTAGATCTCGTAGCCGACCAACGCCGTCCACCCTGTGCGGCTCACGACCACCGGGATGTCGTCCAGCTTCGCCTCCATGCAGTAGTAGTACCTGAGGCCCTGAAGCCGATCCCCGAACAGCGCTTCCATCACCGGCTTGGAATCGGGGCCCTGGATCTGGATTGGCGCCACATCTGGCTCCTTGATGTCGACCTTCAGCCCTGAGTTGAGCGCCGCGCCCTTGGCCCAGAGCAGGACGTCGCTGTCTGCAAGCGCCAGCCAGAAGTGGCTCTCACCCAGTCGCAGCAGGACCGGATCGTTGATGATGCCTCCGCTCTCGTCGATGATCGGCGCGTACCTGCACTGTCCGACGGCGCAGCGGGTGAGGTCTCTGCAGGTCAGCATGTTCGTGAACGTGAATGCGTCGCGACCCGTTATCTCCACGATGCGTTCGACCGCCACGTCCCAGATGGTCACGTGCTTGAGCAGGTGCCAGTACTCCTCGACCGGGTCGCCGAAGTAGGACGGCAGGTACATGTGGTTGTAGATGTCATACGCGGTGCACCCGTGACGGAGCGTGGCCTCGAAATAGGGTGACTTCCGGTACCACGGTCCGAAGTAAAGGGTGCTGCTGCTGGGCTCCTGCTTGGTCATGGTCGCTTCGCTCATCGCAACTCCTACCTCCTGATTCAGGCGGGGCGGTCCCCCTGGACCGACCCCTCCGGTGGCGCCCAGAACACCACCAGGACGAGCTCCTCGGCGATGTCGTGAAAGAAATGAACAGCTTTGGCCGGCACGAACAACAGCGTGCCCGGCTGAACCGGATGGTCCTCGGTGCCGACGCGCAGCTTGGCCCGCCCGCGCACTGCGTAGTAGACCTCGTCCTCGGCATGCGGCGTCTGGTCGTCGATGCCGCCGGCGGCCACGATGTACAACCCGACGCTCAGCAGGTCGCTGCGCAGCACCTCGGCGGCGTACCCGTCCGGCGCGGACCTGGCCTGGGCGATGACGTCGTCGAGCTCGGCCGTCTGAAACACGGCGTTGCTCGGAGCGCTCATCGCTGCGGCTTGGCCAGGACGACGGGGTTCTTCGGAGGGCTGATGTGGCCGTCCACGTAGCCGGCGGCGATCATGTTGAAGAACTGAAACACCGACTCCTCCATCTCGGATATGGGGCCAGGTCGGAATCCCCTCGAAGCGGCTGATCGCTGGACCGACTCACACGCGGCCCAGTCCTGCCGGTTGGTGACGTCCCAGAACTCACCCGCGTAGGCGCCGTCAAACCCTTCGCGCTCGGCCACCGCTCGCGGGAACAGGGTCCTGCACTCGACCAGGGTCCGGGTCGGGGAGATCGGCTCCACGCGGTGGCTCAAAACGAAGTCCGGGTGTGGGCTGATCAGCAGGTTGGGGAACAGGGCGAAGTAATACACGCGCTCGCGGTCCTGCGCGGAGAGTCCGGGCAGCTTCGGTGCGCCTCCCCGGCCCGTCAGCGACATCGTCTCCGCGCCCTCCGCCAGGCCCATCCACCCACCGATCCACATCCCGGTCGCGTCCAGGTTGATGCCGCTGGTCGGAGGGCTCACGCGGCACAGCTCGGGGTGGATCTCGGGGCAGTGGTAGCACTCCTGGTAGTTCTCGTGGATCAGCTTCCAGTTGGCCTCCACGATGTAGTCCATCCGCGAGACCTCGATCATGTCGCGGGGCGCCCAGGCCGCCATCATCCCGGCCAGGTTCCCGAGATGCTCGTTCAGCGGACGCGCATCGCCCGACACGTTGACGAACGCCCAGCCTTCCCACTCGTCGACGCGGACCGGCGTCAGGCCGTGCTTCGCCACCTCGAACCCGGGCCTCAACCCGAGGTGAGGCGCCGACTTGAGCGACCCATCCTGCCTGTAGGTCCAGCCGTGATACGGGCACTGGATCAGCGGACCTTCCGCCGACGCCCCCACGGGCAGCAGCTCGTGGCCGCGGTGCCGGCAGATGTTGAAGAACCCGCGCAGCACGCCGGCCTCGTCGCGGGTGAGGAGGATCGACTCCTGCCCGACCCGGAGCGCCCGCCGGCTGCCGGGCCGCATGAGGCCTTCGGTGCGCCCGAGGCACACCCACGAGGGCTCGAAGAAATACCGCATCTCCCATGCGAAGAGCTCCGGCGACGTGTACACCTCACCGGGGAGCGTGTAGCTGTGCCTGAACTCGGCGAGCGACGGCTGCAGGAGCTGCGGATCGATCGGCGCCGGGACCGCCCTCATCAGCTTGCCGCCTTGGCGCCGCTGCGCTTCAATTTCCTGTCGCTCAGGATCTGCTTCACCGCCAGGTAGGCGGGCACGCCGCAGACGCCTCCGCCTGCATGACAGGCAGAGCTCGCCTGGTACAGCCCCTGGATGGGCGTTCGGAAGTCGGCATAGCCCGGCGCCGGTCGCATGTGGAACAACTGATCGACCGAGAGCTCGCCGTGGAAGATGTTGCCGCCGATCAGGCCGAGCTCCTGCTCCATGTCGTACGGCCCGATCACCTGGCGGTGGAGGATGGAGCTCTTGAGGTTTGGCGCGAGCTCGGTGTAGCCGTCGATGACGCGGTCGGCATACGCCTCCAGCTCCTCGCGGTATGGAGCTTCACTCCATTCGTGCGGCACCCACTGGGTGAACATCGAGAAGATGTGCTTTCCCTCGGGCGCAAGCGTTTTGTCAAAGAGCGTGGGAATCACGCCGTCGACGAAGGGCCGGGTGGCGGGGATCCCGGACCGCGCCTCCTGGAACGCGGTCTCGGCGTAATCGGTCGACAGGCACAGCTCGACCGAGCCCGTGAGGTGCTCGGCACCGCCGTTGTCAGGCTTGGCCCTGAAGTTGGGCAGCTCGGCCAGCGCGAGGTTGATCTTGACCACGCCACTGCGGCACTTCCAGTTCTCGATGTCGCGCACGAACCCGGACGGCAGCTCCTTGCGGTCGATCTGCTTCAGGAACGTGACCTTCGGATGGCACGCTGTCACCACGACAGGAGCCCGGAGCTCCTCGCCGTTGTCCAGCACCACGCCTTCGGCCTCCCCGTTCCGGATGAGGACCTGCTGCACCCTCGCGTTGGTCCGCACAGTGGCTCCAAGCTCCTCAGCAGATCGCCTGCAGGCGTCGGCGACCGCGCCCATGCCACCTTCCGCAAAGCCCCAGTTCCCCAGGTGACCGTCACCGACGTCGCCGATAGAGTGGTGCGCCATCACATATGCGGTACCCGGCCCGTCCGGCCCTGCCCATGTGCCGATGATGCCGTTGACGGCAAGGCTGGCCTTGACCTCCTCCGACTCGAACCAGTCGCCCAGCAGGTCCGTGATGCTCATGGTCATGAGCCGAGTGAGGTCGCCGACCTTGCGCGGGCCCAGGCCTCGTAGCTTCCAGCCGAGCTGCGCCTGGGCGATGAGGTCTGCCGGCTTCATCGATCCGAGCTTCGGCGGGACAGTCATGAGGAGCGGCCCCATCACCTTGGCCATGTCCCCGAGCCAGGCGTCCCACCGCGGCATCGCCTCAGCGTCCTTCTTGGAGAACTTCACGACCTGGTCGTGGTTGCGCTTGGCGTCGTCGGCGAAGAGCATCAGCGAGCGCCCGTCGGGCCACGCCTGGAAGTACGGTCCCA
>JBGPOC010000153.1:0-6143 GCA_041487825.1 Candidatus Dormibacteraceae bacterium
CGACCAGCGCCCGCGCGACCGCCACCCGCTGTCTCTCACCGGCCGAGAGCTGGTGTGGATACGCGTTGCGCCGGTGTGCCAGGCTCAGGGCTTCGAGCGCGTCCAACGCCCGCCTCTTGATCGTCCCGTGCGGAACTTCCGGGTCGCCGATCTGCAGGGCGTAGACCAGGTTCTCCAGGGCGGTCAGGCGCGGCAGCAGTCGCTGCTCCTGGTCGACGAATGCGACATCGCGACGGATCTTGCCCAGGCCGCGCCGCCACCAGCGGTGCAGACCGCGACCTCCGACCCAGACCTCACCCTTGTTCGGCCGGAGCTGGCCGTGGACCAGCCGGAGGAGGGTCGTCTTTCCGGCTCCGCTCGGCCCGGTGACCTCGACCAGCTCTCCCGGCGCCACCGAGAGGCTGATGTCGTTCAGGACTGCGGTACGACCGAACTGCTTGGTGACGCGCGTCAACCTCACCACTGGCTGAGGCGTGACGGCTCCGTTGGTCCCCTGCCGATGCGCGGCCGCCACGCTGTTGGTAGCGCGCGCCCCGTTGGCGGCTATGGATAGGAATCCCACCCTTTCCCGAGGACAGATTAGTCCATGCAGGTTGCCGCCAAGAAGGCGACAAAATGCCGCCGCACGAGGCCCCGGCCTAAGTGCAGCCCACCGGCTTGAGGGGTGCCTCGGCGACGCTGATGGAGAACGCGCCACCCGCGGGGGATGCGCTGACCAGCCGGCTCCCGTCCGGGTTGGTCGAGACCGACTGATCTGCCAGCGAGCCGGTCATGGTCACGAGGCCCGTGGCCTGGCTGGGGACGTAGACGATGGTGGGCGCGTCGCCGCTTCGCCCTTCCGCCGTGAGCGAGAAGGCGCCCGTGCCCGCGTCGTAGTGGTAGCTGAGGTTTGCGTCGGCCGACGCCCTTGGGTAGGCCAGCGCCAGCTGGCGCTCGCGCGCGGGTCGGATACATCCGCTGGAAGGCATGGGGGAGACCCCGGTCGGCGCGGGGTCATACGCGCCCCAGCTGCCGCTGCCGCCATTCTCCTTCCAGACCCAGAAGGCGAAACCGACCAGGTGTTGCTCCTGCTCCTGGAGCTCCTTCGGGAGGATCACGGAGTCGTATTGCGGATCGTTGCCGAATTCCGACACGAAGAGCGCGGCGTCCATTGCCTTCGCCTCGCGCTGCGCCAGGCTGTAGGTCTGGTCGTAGCCGCCCCACGGATAGGTGGCGGTTGTCGGGTCGGACTTGGTGAGCAGGGCCTCGAGCGTGAACCCGTGCGTGTAGGCGTGGATGTCGAACACCAGGTTGCCGTATGAGCTGACCGGGAGCCCGAGGTGAGTCGGGAAATCCGTGATCTGCCTGAGAAGCCCGGGCTCCATGAAGATGAGGTGCCGAAGGTCGTGGATGCCGAGGTCGGAATAACCACAGAACACGGGCATGAAGATCCCGGTCGGACAGGGCAGCCCGTCGTGGATCCCTGTCACGGCGTCGATCACGCGGCGGTAGAAGGGGAACAGGAGCAGGTCCTCGAACCCCGGCGGCAGGTTCCAGCCGGGCTGCGGCTCGTTGAACACGCTGTACCCGGCGACGGTGCTGTCGTCCTTGAACCGCCTGGCGAGGAAGCCGACGGCGGCGATGTACTCGTCCTGGATGCCGTTGCGGTTGTACCAGAAGTTGCTGAACGATTCGATGACTGCAGGGTTGGCCTCGCGCTGGTCCTTGATGAGCAGTTTCGACGGCAGCCCGTCGGTGATCGTCGCCCAGGCCGGCGCGCCACTGTTGGCTGACAGGTTCACGCCGGGCCCCGCGCCGACGTATCGCGAGTAAGCGTTCTGGTGCATGTCGATGATCACGTACATGCCAAGCTCTCCCGCCCACCCGACCACCTGCGCGATGCGGTCGAGGTAGGCCTGGCTGAAGTGACCGCGCTCCGGCTCGAGCAGGCTCCACGAAAGCGGCAGGCGCAATGAGTTGAAACCGAGCGTCGCCATCTGGACCAGGTCTGTGCGGCACAGCGGTGGATAGTGGTTGGGTACGAACGCCGGGCAGCCGTTTTCATAGGCCGCGGGTTCGATCGGATACACCGGCGGTGCGTCCGAACCGGCCGCATTTCCGAAGTCGAGAAGGGCTGCAGGGACGGCGCCGTGCAGGAGGACCATCCTCCCGCGGCCGTCCGCGATGTAGGAGCGCCCGCCTTGCGGGTGCGCGACGTGGAGCCAGGGCAATGCGCCGGCGGGCGCGGGCGATGAAGCCGTCGGCGAAGGCGTCAACCGAACGGCCATCGAGACCACGAGGGCGCCCGGATATGTAAACGCCGCGACCACGAAGACAAGCATCACCGTCGCCATGCGCGCGGCGAGTTTCATGCGAGAAACCAGTAGGCGGTGCCGACCACGAGCACCCCCAAACCCAGGAGGCCAGCCGTCACTCCGACCCAGGCCGAGAGCTCGCCGCGCAGTGCGCCATCTGAAGCGTGGATGCGGCGGAGGGAGCGGACGCCGGACCAGACGGCGAACGGGGCGAAGATGCCGAACGGCAGAGCCAGCAGGCCGAGCAAGAGCGCTCGGGTTGCGGAGCGGTCCCTGCTTACTTCGATGGGGCCATCACCAGAAGGCGCCATCGCCGAGCAGGATGTACAGGATCGGCCCGATCCCCCAGACCAGGCTGATAATCGCCCAGAGGAGCTTCTTCAAACCGCTCATGTCGCTGCGGGAGAGGATGTTGATCAGGCAGAGGATGAAAGCGATCGGGTGCAGGAAGATCGCCAGCAGCACCTCGATCAGCAGCTTCATGATCAATCCCCGCCGCCAGCACGGCGCGGTTTGACCAGCGCGCTCAGCGGATCGCCGCTGCGCGGCCATCCTCCGGTGGGTGCGAAGGTGCCGTCGCCGGCCTGCTCATAGCTCGTCTTGAATTGGCGCCGCGCGACGTGTCCGACCGCTTCGGCGAAACGATCCACCTCGGCGGCCTCGTTATAGGGCGCAAGGCTGGCCCTGACCGCGCCGGGCAACGCCTTGCGGTGGTCCGCAGCCACTTCGCCCTCGACCGCCTCAACGTCCTTTCTGGACATGTTCAACAGGTGAAAGACGTACGGGTTGGCGCAGAAGCATCCGTTGCGCACCGCCACGCCCCACTCATGGCTCAAGGCCGCCGCGGCGAGGCCGTGATGGACGCCGTCGATGACAAAGCTGGCCAGGCTCAGGCGCTCGAATCCCTGCTTCGCTTCGACGCCACCAAGCACGGTCACGCCAGGTATCTCGCTCAAACGCCTCAGCAGGCGCTCGCCGAGCTGGTCTTCGTAACGGAGCATCTCGTCGAAGCCAAGCTCGACCAGGGTGTCGATGGCAATGCCGAGCGCCACCGCCCCGATGACGTTCGGCGAACCCGCCTCTTCGCGGTCTGGAAGGTCGGCCCATACGGTGTCATCCCACGTCACGATCCTGATCGCGCCGCCGCCCATGACCTCGGGCGCGCCGGCGAAGAAGTCGCGGGGCGCAACGAGCACGCCCGCGCCGTACGGGGCGTACATCTTGTGGCCTGAGAATGAGACGAAGTCGAGATGGCCTGGATCGTTCGCGCGGCGGATGTCGATCCCGCGGTGCGGAGCGAGCTGGGCGGCGTCAACCGAGACCAGAGCCCCGTGACGGTGCGCAAGCTCCGCGACTTCATGAATCGGAGTGATGAAACCGGTCACATTGGAGGCGCCGCTGATGGCGACGAGGCCGATCTTGCCGGCGCTCTCGCGCAGCGCCTGCTCGATGGCGTGGAGGTCGATGTGCCCGTCGGGCGTGAGGCCAACCATGAGGTGGCCGCTGCGGTGCCGCCACGGCAGCAGGTCGGCGTGATGCTCCATCTCGGTCACGAGCACGTGGCGACCGTCAAGGCGAGCCTGTTCGGCTGCGATCCGGTTCAACGCGTCGGTCGTCCCCTTGACAAAGATCACGACCTGGCTCTGTTCGTCTACGTGCAGGAATTCCGCCACACGCTCGCGCGCCTGCTCATACGCCTCGGTGGCCATGCGGGACTTGTAACCGGTTCCGCGGTGCACGCTGGAGTACATCTCAGAGAAAGCCGTCACGGCATCGCGGACACGCTTCAGCGGTGGCGTGCTCGCGGCGTTGTCGAAGTTGATCCCGGTGACCGTGCCGCCGCCGAGCACCGGCACCGGCATTTCGACTCCGGCGAATTGATCGCGCCAGCGGCCGGTCTTTGGAAGCGTCACCTGGCCCCTAGCCTAACCGGTCGATGGCGGGTCTTTGGCTTTGCTGGCGTGGCAGGGTTGGCCGGGGTTCCCCCGGCCATGACTTTGTCCCCAAGCCACCAGACGTGTCGTGGAGAAACCAATCCGTCAATAGTTCCCATCGATCGATATACCGGAAAGAGAGCGCCGGCCCAACCCAAGGCCAACGCCTGCAGTGTGCGGCAGCTCAGGGCCGGGTCCGCGCGCGCAGCGCCCGGCGATGATAGGGAACCATCCGGGTTCCCTCTCATATCATTCACACTATATGGCGGGCTGAGATTGTGTTAGTAACACGAGATTTGACGTGAAATCGAAGCGCGACCTCGGGCGGGTGGTGGCCGCCCGGGGGGAGGCGGATTCTAGCCTGGCCGCGCGCGAGCTCAGCTTTCTAGTGCGACTGGCGCAGGCGGCGGCCTCGACCCAGCGGCCGGACGAGCTGCTGGATCTCATCATCCGCGAGGCGACATCGGCGATGGGGACGGACGTGTGCTCTCTCTACCTCGTCACCTCCGGTGGTAGTGAGCTGCTGCTGACCGCGACCAACGGCCTTAACGAAAAGATGGTGGGCAAGGTCGTGATGCGCGTAGGCGAGGGCATCACCGGATGGGTCGCCGAAACGCGCCGCCCCGCCATCGTCGCCGACGTGAGCAAGGAGCCGCACTGGAAGTGGATAGCCGGCCTGGACGAGGATCGCTTCCACTCGATGCTCTCGGTCCCGATCGAATCCGGACCGCGGCTCGTGGGCGTGCTGAACGTCCAGACCGCTCAGAAGCGAGACTTCGACGCCGGCGACATCGATTTCCTCCGCGCGATCGCGGGCCAGGTCGCGGGCATCCTCGAGCGTAGCGAGCTGCAGAGGGCGATGGAGGCTCAGCTCGCGGAGATCCAGCTGTCGCATGACATTCACGAGCGCTTCACCAAGCTTTCGCTGGAAGGCGCCGGCATTCAATCGATCCTCGAGGGGGTGGGGGCGCTTGCCGGCGGCCGGGCAGCCCTGTACTCGGCCGACGGATATCGCGTCAGGGGGGTGGGGGAGACGACCGACGGCATGCCGCAACGAATCCACGTGCCCAGCCCGCTCGCGCAGGCAGGCGGGCGCGAGGTCCGCATCAACGCCGGCCGGCCTGCGAGGTCGCTCGACCTGGTACCGGTCCGGGCCGGCCCCGACGTGCTCGGCCTGCTCGCGGTGGCCGTCGACGAGAAGACGGTCGATTCGCATGGGCGCCGGCGCGCGCTCGAGCACGGCTCGACGGTGCTCGCCCTGGAGCTGGCCAAGGAACGCGCCGCCGCCGAGGTCGAGCGGCGGCTCCGCGGAGACCTCGTCGAGGAGGTTCTAGCCGGCGGCCTGGAGGGCGACGAGGCCGAGAGGGTCGCTCGCCAGGCGGAGCGCCTCGGCCACCGGCTGCCGCAGCGCGCCTGGGTAGTGGTCCTGGAGCCCGACGACGACGAAACGGAGGCGGCACTGACGGCCCGCGGACAGCAGGACCGCCTGGATTCCGCTCTCAGCGGGTTGGTTCGCTCGCGGCTGCCGGACGCGCTCACGCTGGTCCGGTCCGCCTCGGCGGTTTTCCTCGTGCCGGACGAGATCGCGCCCGACCTGGCGGCCGTCGAGAAGCTGGCCGGGCAGATCCTCGCGGGCGCCGCGCCGGTCATGAAGCCAGGATCGGCCTCGGTTGGCATCGGAAACCTCGCCAAATCTGTCGGTGAGCTGGCCCGCTCGCACCTCGAAGCGCGCCAGGCGCTCCGCCTTACGCGTCGAGCGGGTGGGCGTGGAAGGGTCGCATCCTATCGATCGTTGGGTGCCTTCAGGCTCCTCCTCGAAGTGCAGAGCCCCGAAGCGCTGCGCCGATTCGTGGACGAGCTCCTGGGCACGCTGCTGCAGTACGCGCAATCGCGGGACACGCCTCTTCTCGAAACG
>JBGPOC010000154.1:0-6139 GCA_041487825.1 Candidatus Dormibacteraceae bacterium
TCTATGACTGGCGCGCGAAGGGTGACTTCGTCCTCGACCGTCCCGAGCACAAGGGCGCTTCCGTCCTCATCACCGGCGAGAACTTCGGATGCGGGTCGTCGCGCGAACATGCGCCGTGGGCGATCCAGGACGCCGGCTATCACGCCATCATTGCACCGAGCTTCGCGGACATCTTCCGAGCCAACTGCTACAAATCGGGAATCCTCGCGGTCACGCTGCCCGACCGGCAGGTTCGCCATCTAATCGACCTCGTCTCAGAGGACCCGACGCTGGAGATCATGGTGGACCTAGAGGCGCAGGAGGTTCGGGGCGAGGGCTTCACCTATCGGTTCGACATCGACGCGTTCGCGCGAGACTGCCTGCTCAACGGCCTGGACGAGGTCACGTTGGTCGAGCGCCACGCATCGGACATCGGCGCGTTCGAAACCCACCGCCCGACCTGGCTCCCCTCGGCCAGGTGATCGGGATGATCGCCCTGGCGGTTCGATAGATCGCGTGACGGGCCGAAAGGCCTTCGACCGGCCTGCGCTGTGGCACTGTCGCCGGGCACGGCCGAAAAGCAGACTCAACAATCGAAGCAGTGGCGGAAGCACTCGTGGTCGACACGCGTGGACTGACCAAGCGCTACTCGGCGGAGGTGCTGGCGGTCGACAACCTGGACCTGCGCGTCCGGCGTGGCGAGGTCTACGGCTTCCTGGGGCCAAACGCCGCGGGCAAGACCACCACGCTGCGCATGCTGACCGGCCTGCTCCATCCGACCACCGGGACCGCGATGGTCGCCGGCCACCCACCGGGGAGCACCCAGAGCCTGAGGCGGCTGGGCGCGATGATCGAGACCCCGGCCTTCTACCCGTACCTGTCTGGACGCGACAATCTCCGGGTCATCGGGCGGTATGTCGCCACCTCTCCTTCCCGGATAGATGCAGTGCTGAAGCAGGTCGAGCTCATCGACCGCGCACGCCACAAATTCAGGACCTATTCGACCGGTATGAAGCAGCGGCTGGGAGTGGCCGCGGCCCTGTTGAAGGATCCCGAGCTCCTCATCCTCGATGAGCCGACCAGCGGTCTTGACCCCCAGGGCACGGTCGACATGCGCGCGCTGATCCGCGGCATCGCAGCGGAGGGCCGCACGGTACTGCTCTCGAGCCATCTGCTCAGCGAGGTCGAGCAGACCTGCAACCGGGTGGGCGTCATCGTCAAGGGACGCCTGGTCGCAGAAGGTACGATCGACGAGCTGCGCGGGCGTGGCGGTCTGGTGATCCGCGCCACCCCGGTCGATCGCGCCCGGGCCCTGCTCGACCAGCTTGGTCCAGATGCCGTGCACGCCGTTGACGGGTACTTCACCCTCACCGTCGACCCGGCTCAGGCGCCCGTGATCAACCGGCGTCTCGTTGAAGGCGGTGTGGACGTCAGCGAGCTGCGGGAGGCGGAGCGCTCGCTCGAAGACGTCTTCCTGCAACTGACCGAAGGCGTTGCGGCAGGAGTCAAGAAATGATCGCGAGCCTCAACGCGGACGTACTCAAGATCTACAAGCGCAATGCGAACTGGATCCTCTTTGGAATCCTGCTGGCGTTCGTCGTGCTCATCCTTTATGTCGCCGAGTACCTCATCTACAAGAACCCGCCGGCGAACTTCCGCACTGGCACCGTGCCCACCAGCGTTCTCGTGGGTGAAACCTTCACTACGAACCTGGTGCCGCACGTACTTAGCGCGATCGGCACGATCGGGGCTGCGATCGTCCTATGCCTCGGGGCGCTGAGCACGGCCAGCGAATACGGCTGGATGACGGTGCAGACGATCCTCGTGCAGGGGCCGAGCCGCCGAGCTGTCCTGGGCGGGAAGGTCGTCGCCCTGGGGATCGTCTCGCTGCTCCTGACCCTCAGCGTCTTCCTGGCTGCCGCCGTGACCAGCTTCATCCTGATCAGCATTGACGGCGGCCCGGCGAAGTGGCCCTCGGCGTCGGACCTGCTGCGCGGCTTCGCAGCCGCCTGGCTGATCCTCGGCGTGTATGCGGCCTTCGGCATGACGCTCGGCGTGGTGTTGCGCAGCACGGCCGCCGCCATCGGGGGAGGCATCGCTTATGTGTTCGTCGTCGAAGGGATCCTCACGGAATTGCTCGCGAACACCGGCGTCGTCAAGGAAATTCTCAAGTTCCTGCCCGGCGTGGCCGCAACCGGCGTGACCCGAACGTTCCCGTATTCGTTCAACGGGCTGGCCCAGGGACCAGTGCTGGTGGATGGCACGCGAGGGACCATCACGTTGCTCGTCTACCTGGTCGTGTTCATCGTGGTCGGGCTGGTCGTCTTCCAGCGGCGAGACGTCGGCGCATAACCTCCACGAAGGCGGCGCAGGGCTTCGTTACGGCTTGAGGACTGCGCCCTCCGAGGCTGAGCCGACCAGCAGGGCGTAGCGCGCCAGGACGCCTCTTCGGTAGTGCGGTTCCGGCGGAGACCAACCGTTCAGCCGCTTCGCGATGTCGACACCCTCGACCGCCAGGGTTCGGGTGGACACGTCGATGTTGATGACGTCGCCATCCCGCAGCGCGGCCAGCGGGCCACCTACGGCCGCCTCCGGAGCCACGTGCCCGATCATCAGGCCGCGCGTCGCGCCCGAGAAGCGCCCGTCTGTGACCATCGCCACGGTTTCGCCCAACCCCTCTCCGACGATCGCCGCCGTGACCAGGAGCATCTCCCTCATCCCCGGGCCGCCACGCGGGCCTTCATACCGGATGACTACGACATCGCCCGGCTTGACGCTGCCGGCAAATACGGCTGCGAGCGCATCCTCTTCGCGATTGAAGACACGCGCCGGGCCGCGATGCGTGGTGGGCGTGTGCTGCGTCACCTTGACCACCGCGCCATCTGGACCCAGGTTGCCGCGCAGGACGACGAGCCCGCCCTCCTTGGCCAGCGGATGCGCCAGGGGGGCCACGACCTCCTGTCCGGCCGTCTCGGTCACGGATTCGCACTCCTCGCCCAGCGTCCGGCCGGTGACCGTCAGCGCGTCACCGTCGACGTAGCCGCCTTCGATCAAGCGCTTGGTGAGGAGCGCGATCCCACCGGCGCGATGAAGCTCCACTGCGGCAAAACGCCCGCCGGGCTTGAGGTCGCACAGCAGAGGGGTTCGCCGGCTGATGCGATCGATCTCGTCGATCGCCAGGTCGACGCCGATCTCCCCCGCCAGCGCGAGCAGGTGCAGCACCGCATTGGTCGACCCGCCGCTGGCGGCCACCGCCGCGATGGCGTTGTCGAAGGCGCGCCGGGTGAGGATTCGCGAGGGTCGAAGGTCCTGGTCGAGGACCTGAAGCGCGAGGCGTCCCATGGCTTCGGCGGCGGGATGTTTCTTGGGGTCGGTGGCGGGGATGGAGTTGAAGCCGACCGGTGAGAGTCCGATGACCTCCATCAGCATCGACATCGTGTTGGCGGTGTACTGGCCGCCACAGGCGCCGGCGCCTGGGCACGCGACGGCCTCGAGCTCGGCCAGGTCGGCGTCCGTGATCTTGCCCGCCGCCGCCGCGCCTATGGCCTCGTAAACATCGCCGACCGCCACGTCACGTCCCCGGAACCGGCCCGGCATGATCGAGCCGCCGTACAGCACCATTCCCGGCCGGTCGAGGCGGGCGAGCGCGATGGCCGAGGCCGGGATCGTCTTGTCGCATGCGCAGAGGCAGCACATCGCGTCGAACATGTGGCCGCGCGCCACGAGCTCGATCGAGTCCGCGATGACCTCGCGGCTGATGAGCGAGGTCTTCATGCCTTCGCTGCCCATCGTGATTCCGTCGGAGATCGCGATCGTGTTGAACTCCATGGGGTTGGCCCCGGCGGCGCGTATGCCGGCCTTCAACGGGCCGGCGAGCTCGCGAAGGCCGAAGTTGCACGGCATCGTCTCGAGCCAGCAGTTGGAAACGCCGATGAAGGGCTTGCCGATGTCCTCCGTCTTCAGGCCGATGGCGTACAGAAAGGAGCGGGCGGCCGCGCGGTCGCGGCCCTGGTAGAGCGCTCGGCTCGGAAGGTCTCTGGCGGGCACTATTTGCTAGCTTATCCTGCTCCCGCGGGCGCAGGCCTCAGCTGACCGAGACTGCCACCGCCGCGCTCTGGGCGAACCAGAACTTGTGCTCTTTGATCATCTCGGCCTCCAGGTACATGGAGCCGGCGGTGGTCGGCGCCACCACGCTCACGGTGAGCGTGACGCTCTGCCCCGGGGCGAGGCTGGCCGGCATCGAGTAGGCCTTGCTCGTGAGCCAGTACGTCCGCTTCGCCGAGCCCCCGGTCACGGTCGTGAAGTGGAAGTCGAGGTCGACCCGGTAGTAGCCGCCGGAAGGCCAGTTGGTGTTGCCGGTGTTGGTCACCGTGACGGTGACCGTCTGGCTCTGGCCCTTGACCCACGTCGCCGGCACGCCGCTGAGGTCGTAGCTCGCCCTCCAGACCGCCGCCGCCACGCTCACGTTCGAGGACGCCCACTGTGGGAACCAGAACTCGTGCTCCTTGATCATCTCCGCCTCCAGCACCAGCGAACCGGTGGTGGAGGGCGCTGCGAATGTCACGTTAAGAGTCACGCTGGCGCCCGGCGCCACTTCGGCGGGCAGCGAGAAGGCCTTGCTGTTCAGCCAGTAGGCCGACTTGGAGGAGCCACCCGCCCGGGTCGTGAAGTGGAGATCCAGGTCGACCTCGGTAAAACCGGTTGAGGGCCACGCGGCACCCCCCGTGTTGGTCACAGTGACCGGGAAGGTCTGGCTCTCACCCGCCACCCAGGTCGTCGGGACCTTGCTGACGTCGAATGCCGCCGCCCAGGGCGACACGCTCACGCTCACCGGCTGGTACTGCAGGAACCAGAACTGGTGCTCCTTGAGCATCTCCGCCTCCAGCACCAGCGAGCCGGATCGAGGCGAGGCGACCGTCACCGGAACGGTCACGGTCTGACCCGGAGCGACGTTCTTGGGGAGCGCGACGACCTTGCTGCTGATCCAGTTCGCCGCGTTTGCGGCGCCGCCAGCCGAGGTCGCGAAGTGAAGGTCGAGGTCGACCTTCGTTAACCCGGTCGACGGCCAAGCCTGCGTGCCGTTGTTGGTAACGGATACCGAGAAGGTCTGCGAAATGCCCATCACCCAGCTCGTCGGAACTTTGGTGATGTCATAGGTTGCCGACCATCCGGGTGGCGCCGCCACGACCGTCACGGCCGCGACCTTCTTGAACCAGAACTGGTGCTCCTTGATCATCTCGGCTTCGAGGAACATCGAGCCCGTTCGGGGAGGCGCCGCCACGGTCACGGTCATGGTGATGCCCTTGCCGGGCGCCACGCTGGCTGGTAGACCGTAGGCCTTGCTCGTGAGCCAGTACGCCGCGTTGGTCGAGCCTCCGGTTCGCGACGTGAAGTGAAGGTCGAGGTCAACCTTGGTGTAGCCCGCGGACGGCCAGGTCTGGTTGCCGGTGTTGGTGATGGTGATCGGGAACGACTGGCTGTGCAGCAGCGTCCAGGTCCGCGGCGCCTTGCTCAGGTCATAGCTCGCAGACCACGATGCCGGAGCGACATACACCCTCAGAGGGGCGAACTGCTTGAACCAGAACTGGTGTTCCTTGATCATCTCGGCCTCCAGCAGCAACGTGCCAGAGTGCGCGGGCGCAGCGAACCTGACGTTCAGAGTGACGCTGGCGCCGGGGGCCACGTCGGCGGGCAGGGAGAAGGTCTTGCTGTTGAGCCAGTAAGCGGCTTTCGCGGAGCCACCCGCTCGGGTCGTGAAGTGGAGGTCGAGGTCGACCTTCGTGTAACCCGTTGCCGGCCACGCGTAGCCACCGGTGTTGGTCACGGTCACCGGGAAGGTCTGGCTTTCCCCAACCGCCCATCGCGTCGGGACTTTGCTCAGGTCGTAGCTGGCCGCCCAGAGCAGAACCGTCACGGTCACGGGCTGCCACTGCTGGAACCAGAACTGGTGCTCCTTGATCATCTCGGCCTCGAGCACGACCGGGCCCGCGGTGGTGGGAGCGGTGACCGTCGCATTCACGGTCACGCTCTGACCGGGGGACACGTCGTGCGGCAGGCTGAATGTCCGGCTCGACAGCCAGGAGGCCTGGTTCAGCGAGCCTCCCCCGGACTTTGCGAAGTGCACTGCAAGGTCCACTTCGTTGTAGCCGGTCGAGGGCCA
>JBGPOC010000155.1:0-6106 GCA_041487825.1 Candidatus Dormibacteraceae bacterium
AACATGAACCTGAAGCGGCCGATCTACCGGCCCACCGCGGCCTACGGTCACTTCGGGCGCGACGACCTCGGGGTCGCGTGGGAGCTGACCGACAGGGCCGAAGCGTTGCGCGCCGACGCACCGATGCGGGCGCGGGCGGCTCGCTGACCGAAAAGGGCCGGGACTGTGCCTGACGCCTTCGCAATTCGAGTCCGCGACACACTGTCACAGCGCAAGATCCGGTTGCGGCCACAGGCAAAACGGGGAAAGCAGGAGCTCAGCCTTTACGTGTGCGGGGTCACGCCTTACGACTCCGGCCACATGGGCCACGCATTTACCTTCTGCATGTTCGACATCCTCGTGCGCTTCGCGGAGGCGAACGGCGTGCGCGTGCGGTACGTGCAGAACGTCACCGACGTCGACGATCCGCTGTTCGAACGGGCCAAGCGAGACCAGGTCGACTGGAGGGTTCTGGCCGAACGCGAGACGAAGGTTCACATTCGCGACATGACCGCTCTCGGGTGGCGGCCACCAAGCGCCATGCCGAAAGTTTCCGATGAGATCGCTCGCATCCTCGCCGCCGCGTCACGGTTGCAGCGCAGCGGCCACGCTTACAGGACGGACGCGCTGTACTTCGATGTCGGCAGCTACAGGCGCTTTGGCGGGCTTTCCCACCGCTCCCGTCAGTCCATGCTGCGCAAACTGCGCGACGAGGGCCTGCTCGGAACTGTTGGGCCGAGCTCGAAACGGGATGCGCTTGATTTCCCGCTGTGGCGTGCTTCAGCCCTCGGCGAACCGGCGTGGCCGTCGTCGTTCGGACCGGGGCGGCCCGGCTGGCACATCGAGTGCTCTGCGATGGCGATGCATTACCTGGGCGAGCAGATTGACATTCACGGTGGGGGGCGGGACCTTGCGTTCAGCCATCACGAGGCGGAGCGTGCGCAGTCCGAGTCGTTAACAGGCAAGGTTCCCTTCGCCCGCGCCTGGATGCACACTGGCATGGTCCGGTACGAGGGCCGGAAGATGAGCAAGTCGCTCGGCAATCTGGTGCACGTGAGCCAGGCGCTGCAGCGAGCGCCCGCGGCCGCGGTGCGCCTCTATCTGGCGTCGCACCGTTACGGACGGGACTGGGATTTCAGCTGGTCGGGGCTGGCGCGGGCCGCCCGGCTGGTAGAGCGTGTTCGCGGTCTTTTGGCGGAGGACGCTCGGGGGGCGGGCGAGCGGCCATCCGCGGTGGTGGTGGGGGCGGGCCCAGCGGAGCGCGCGCCCAAGGGGGCCGGCAGAGCACTGGTCAAGGAGTTCAGCGCTGCGTTGGAGGACGATCTCGACACACCTCGCGCGATTCGAGCCCTCAGGCGTGCGACGCGTGAACGCGACGCCGCAGCCGCGCGCTGGATGCTCGGCATCCTGGTCGGGAGCGCTTCGCTGACCTAGCCGGCCTCAGCCCACCTCGAGGGGCGCCCCGCAGTTGGGGCACTCCATGCCGGAATCGACCTGGACCAGCGTTTCGCACACCGGGCACAGGATGTCCGTTGCACGCTGCACGACGTCCTCCTCGGCCTCGGCGTCCATCTCGGCAGGAACCTCGCTCAGATCGAACGCGGGCGAGCCGCAGTTGAGACAGATGTAGCCCGGCTGGGCGATCCGGTGGTCCTGATACGCGCCGCCGGCGTCGAGGTCCACCTCGGCGAATAGGGCGCGGAACAGCCGGCCCCCACAGCGGCGCGAGCAGGCAAGCAGCATCTGCTGCAGCTTACGGAAAGCGCGCTATGCGATCCGGCGGCGCAGGGTCGCCACTCCGGCGACGATGAGCAGGACGACGAATCCGGCGACGACCCCGGTATCGAGCTGAAGCGACGGCCATGACAGGTCGGCTCCTTTGACCATGACGTCGCGCAGGCCGTTGACCGCGTAGGTCAGCGGCAACACGTCGGAGACGAGCTGCAGCGGTTTCGGCTCGGTCGAGACCGGAAAGAGGATGCCGGACAGGATGAATTGCGGCACGATGACGAGCGGGATGAACTGCACCGCCTGGAACTCTGTGCGCGCGAACATGCTCAGGAAGATGCCGAGGTTGACGGCACCGATGGCCATCAGCGCCTCGATTCCAAAGATGAGCATCACGTTTCCCTGGTTGTGCACCTTGAGCACGGCCAGCGAGAAGATGAGCACTTCTGCTGATTGGACCAGCGCAAGCGCCCCGAAGCCGAGCATGTATCCGAGCACGATCTCGCCCCGCCTCAGGGGGCTCGCCATGAGGCGCTCGAGCGTGCCCTGCGAGCGCTCCCGCAGGAAGGAGACGATCGTGATGACGAAGACAAGGAAGAACACGATCAGCCCGATGAAGGCCGCGCCAAAGTAGTCGAGCCTGTCGAATCCCGGCCCGCCGTACAGATACGTGACCTTCGGCCGGATGTGCTCCGTCGGGCCCGGGTTCAGCGCCGCGAGCGAGCTCATCGCGTTCTGAAGCGCCTGCAGGACCGGCGCCACCGTGCCGGGCTGAGAGCCTTCGAGGTGTACCTCCGGCGCGACCGTGCCCTGCTGCGCTTGCTGGCTGAAGTCCGCCGGGAAGACGATATACGCGACCAGCGACCCGTCTTTGAGCTTCGTATCCCCGTCCGACGCCCCAATCGCGCGGGCGCTGACCTCGCCCGAGTGCTCCAACGCCGTGGCGAGCACGGCGCCGAGGGGGCCCTGATCCTGGTTGACGATACCCACCGCGGGGGAGGAGGCGGAGCCGCGGATCAGGTAACCGAGCAACCCCAGGATCACGACAGGCGCGATGAACAGCAGCGCGAGCGTCCGGCGGTCGTGGCGGAACTGGTGCAGGAGGCGGACGGTGATGGCGGCGATGCGATGCCAGCTCATGACGGCACGCTCCCGGCGAGCTTCAGGAACGCCTCTTCGAGATTCGACGTGCCTGCAGTCGCACGCACCTCAGCCGGGGTCCCCTCCGCGAGCAGCTTTCCGTACTGGATCAGGCCCAGCCGCTGGCAGCGCTCCGCCTCGTCCATGACGTGGCTGGACACGATGATCGTGGTGCCGGCGGCGGCCATTCTGCGGAAGTCCTCCCAGAACTGGACGCGCAGCTGGGGATCGACCCCTACTGTCGGTTCGTCGAGCAGCAGCAGGCGTGGACGGTGCACCAGCGCGCAGGCCAGCGACAATCGCTGGCGCATGCCCCCGCTGAGCTCGGCTACCACCGACTTTCGCCGCTGCTCCAGATCGACGGCCTTCAGCGCCTCGGTGACGTTACCGTCGGCGCCGCTGATCGCGGCGAAGAAGCGGACGTTCTCCTCCACCGACAGGTCCGGGTAGAGGGCAGCCTGCTGGGTCATGTACCCGACCTGGCTGAGGATGTCCAGGTTCGGCATGCGCTGGCCGAGAAGGGTCACCGTCCCCGAGTCTTGCGCGACCAGCCCAACGATCATCCGCATGAGCGTGGTCTTGCCGGCGCCATTGGGGCCGAGGAGGCCATAGATCTCGCCCGGTCTTATGCGAAGCGTTACACCGTCCAGGGCCCGGATGGTCCCGAACGACTTGAAGACGTTGTCGACGTCTACCGCATGGGCTTCGCTCATCTACTCTCCTCATCCGGCTTCATCGACCGCAACCAGCTCTCGGCCAGCTCGGTCACCGCCTGCTCCCCGTCGAGTTCAACTCCCAGCACCCGCTGCACGAGCGGCCTCGTGAGCACGTGGAAGAAGATCGGGCCGACAAACGACTGCAGCGCTAGCAGCGGCGACATTGGGCGCAGGCGTCCAGACGTCATCTGGGTCAGCACGTATGCCCCCACCGAACCGATGACCGTGCTGATCGCCTCCCGAGCCGACTCCTCGGCGTCCGGCGACAGCGAGCTCACCTCGAAGAAGACCGCGCGCAGCAGGCCCAAGCGCGTTTCACCCGATCCGTGGACGGTGCGATAGATCGTGCGCGCGATCTCAGGCATCAAGATCTCGGGGGGCTCGTCCTTCATTGCGAGCACCAACCGGCTCACTGGTTCGAGCGGCGAGTAAGTCCTGATGAGGCTTGTGAAGAGCACCGGCTTACCCGGGAACAGGCGGTACAGCGTGGCTCGAGAAACGCCGGCTCGAGTCGCCAGGTCGTCCATTGACAGGGCGGCCAGGCCGTGCTCACCGACCATGCCGAACGCCGCCTCCAGGATCCGAGCGCGGGCGTCCGGCTCTGGCTGCACGTCCAGGGCTTCGAGCAGTGCGCTCCGCGACTCGAAGGCACGGTAGAAGCTCGCCCGAGACACCCCGGCCGCCTCCGCGAGCTGCGCCACCGTGGGTCGTTCTCCCGCGTCCAGAGCGCGGCGCGCCCTGGTCAGAATGCGCTCTCGAGTTCGCGCCGGCACGGCGTGGACGATACTAGACAAGACGTCGTATCTCGTCAAGTATCAGAACAGCCCCCGAAGGCGCTACTGGAGCGGCGCGCGCGGTGCGCCCTCGAGCTGTCACTGCGATCGATCGCGCCTGAACGATGTTCGAACCGAGCTCCTGGGCCTGGACCTCGGTGGTCGGCGACCGTATCGCCGGACCCTACGCGCTAGGCACGATTGGTGTCGACGTGAGATCACTGCGGCACCCGGTCGAACAGGCGGATCCGGAGTTGATCGGGCTGTGGGGAAGGAGTCAGGATGCCGCCCAGCCGGTCACGCCCTCGATCGCGACCGCGACCACGGGCCCAGCTGGCCGTGCTGCGCGATATTGGGCGTACCGCTGCGAGAGCAGGTGCTGGGCTTTCTCAACCTCCGCGTCACCGGTCACGACTCGCGCGGTCCCATCGAGTCGGACCCACCAGAGCCTCGCCCAGTCATCCTCGTAATGGTCGACCAGGATGGAGACAGAGGGGTTGGCGGCGATGTTGCGAAGGCGCTTGAGATCGGTCGTTCGTTTTGGCTTTGCGTCGACCGCAAAGTAGAGCGTTCGGTTATCGAGGGCGAAGCAGATCGGGACGGTGTGCGGCCGCCCGTCCGCACCGACCGTCGCAAGGCGCGCCACCCGCGCCGCCCCGGCGCGCCGCCATATTTCGTTCTCGTCCACGAGCGAAGTGTGGCGCCCTCAAGCCGCTAACGGGCCAGGGCGCCTTGCGGCTATCGTTGACCCGTGCAAAGGCTCCGCACGTACACGGTGGAGGAGGCGAACAACGAGCTGCCACGGGTCCGAAGGATCGTGGCGCAGATCGCCGAGCTTTCGGCACTCCTTCCGGAGCTGGAGGACCAGGCCCGCATCGCACAGTACGAATCGAAACGGCCGGGAGCCGGCGCACAGGAGCACGACCGCCAGCAGCAGGCCCGCGACGCGGTGGGCGGCGCGGAGATGGAGCTGTTGAAAGCGGTCGCGAACCTCAACGGCATGGGCATCCAGCTCAAGGGCCCGCTCGAGGGCTTGATCGACTTCCCTTCTTATCGCGACGGCGAGCTGGTGGAGCTCTGCTGGAAGCTTGGTGAAGAGCGAGTCGAGCACTGGCACCACATCGGCGAGGGCTACGCAGGGCGCAAGAAGCTCTAGGTCTCGGTTCGGACGTTCTCCCGAACAGCGTCGTACACCGCTTGTGCGACTCCGGCTGAATCCAGGCCGTGCGCCTTCAGGATGTCCGCCGCCTTACCGTGGGGGAGGAACTCGTCGGGAAGGGCGAGCAGCCGCACGCGGCCAGCCAGGCCGTGCGGAGCCAGCGCCTCCAGCACGGCGCCGCCGAACCCGCCCGTGCCCACGTTGTCCTCGACCGTCAACACCACCGGATGGCTGCGGGCCCAGTCGACGATCCGCGGGTCGACCGGCTTGATCCAGCGAGCGTTCACCACGGCACACGAGACGCCCTGGATCTCAAGGCGCTCCGCCGCCTCCTTCGCCACCTCGACCATACGACCGACGGCAAATATCACCGCGTCCGATCCCTTTCGCAGCTCTTCCCATCTGCCGATGGGCAGGGGCTCGACGGGCAGCTCTGGGGTCGAGGGCACAGGTCCCTTCGGGTAGCGGATGGCAATCGGTCCGTCGGATGCAAGAGCGGTCTCGAGCAGCGCGCAGAGCTCGGTGGCGTCGGCCGGCGCCGCCACCTTCAGGTTTGGAATCATGCGCAGGTAGGACAGGTCGAATCTCCCGTGGTGTGAAGAGCCGTCCGG
>JBGPOC010000156.1:0-6071 GCA_041487825.1 Candidatus Dormibacteraceae bacterium
AGGCGAGCGTCCCCGCGCCGGCGGAGTTCGACCATTTCGACTTCTCGAACCTCTGGCTGGCGATCCACCCACAGCCGTACCTGCCGATCCACGGCCAGGCTGCCTACCTGGTCGACCTGGACACGAGGCTGGTGCTCTGGCAGCGCGATCCGGAGACCGGTCGCGCCCCGGCCAGCCTCACCAAGCTCATCACCGCGATGGTCGCAGTGGATGACGCGGGCTCTTTGGACCGGATCGTCGAGGTCACCAAGGCGGCGACCCAGATCACGCCCAGCGTCATGGGCCTGTCGCCGGGCGAGCACGTGACGGTGCGCCAGCTCTTGGACGGTCTCTTCCTCGACTCCGGCAACGACGCCGCTGAGGCGCTCGCCCAGGGGATCGTCCCCCGCGAAAGATTCGTCCGGCAGATGAATCAGAAGGCAGCCGCCATCGGGCTGACCGCAAGCCACTTCGTCAACCCGAGTGGGCTTGACGCGCCGGGCCACGGCATGTCCGCACACGACCTCGCCCACGTCGCCGCCTACGTCGGCAAGTACTACCCCGACCTCGCGGCCGTCGCGGCAACCAAGGACGTCGCGATCATCGCCACCGCCACACACAAGACCTTCTACCCGCACAACCTGAATCGCCTGCTGTGGACGTACCCCGGCGCCACCGGGCTCAAGACCGGTCTCACCGACAACGCCGGCGGGTGCATGCTCGCCACCGCCACGCGCAACGGCAGGCATCTAATCGCTGTCGTCCTCAACGCGACCGGATACTCGACCGGGGACGCGACGGCGCTCCTCAACTACGGGTTCAGCGTCCAGCCGCAACTGGCTCTGTGGCCGGTACCGATGCCGCGTCCCGCCGCCGCGGCCTAGACTTCCCGGTCGTGGTGCGCCTCACGGGACTCTCCGCCCTCGAGGTCCTGGATTCGCGTGGAAATCCGACAATCGCCGTCACCGCTTACACGGAATCGGGCAGCGGGACGGCGATCGTCCCCTCCGGCGCGTCCACCGGCAAGCACGAGGCGGTGGAGCTGCGAGATGGCGACGCGTCGCGCTATGGAGGCAAGGGCGTCCAGAAGGCCGTCTGGAACGTGGAGAACGAGATCGCCGAGAAGGTGATCGGCATGGACATCTCCGACCAGGCCGCGCTCGACGCCGCGCTGATCGCCCTCGACGGCTCGCGCGACAAATCGCGCCTCGGGGCCAATGCCATCCTAGGTGTCTCGCTGGCCGCGGCCCGAGCGGCCGCCGAAGCCATGGAGACTCCGCTGTACAGGTACCTGGGCGGCGCGCAGGCTCACCTCCTGCCCCTGCCGATGTCGAACATCCTCAACGGCGGCGTCCATGCCGACACCTCGGTCGACCTGCAGGAGTTCATGGTCTGTCCGGTCGGTGCGCCATCTTTCAGCGAGGCGATCCGCGCCGTCTCCGAGGTGTACCACGCGCTGAAGGGCGTGCTGAAACGGGAGAAGCTGGCGACCGGAGTGGGCGATGAGGGGGGCTTCGCGCCGAATCTCAAGTCGAATGAGGCGGCGCTTGGCTTCATCGTCGAAGCGATCGGGATCGCCGGTTACAAGCCGGGGGACGAGGTCGCCATCGCCATCGATGTCGCCGCCAGCGAGCTTTTCAAGAATGGGAGCTACGTCCTGGCCGGCGAGGGGAGGACGCTAAGCGCCACGGAGCTGGTGGACCTGTACGAGGGGTGGATCAAGCGCTACCCGATCGTGAGCATCGAGGACGGGATGTCGGAGGACGACTGGGACGGATGGAAGCTTCTCACCGAGCGTCTGGGAGACCGCATCCAGCTGGTGGGCGACGATATCTTCGTGACCAACGTCGAGCGCCTCACGCAGGGTATCGACCGGGGCGTGGCCAACTCGATTCTCATCAAGGTCAACCAGATCGGGACGCTGAGCGAAACGCTGCAGGCGATCGACACGGCGCGCACCGCCCGTTACTCCGTTGTGATCTCGCATCGCTCCGGCGAGACCGAAGACACGACCATCGCCGATCTGGCGGTCGCCACCGGGGTCGGCATGATCAAGACCGGGGCGCCCGCCCGGGCCGAGCGCGTGGCCAAGTACAACCGCCTGCTGGCGATCGAGAGCGAGCTCGGCGGCGGCGCGTATTACGCGCAGGCTTCGAGCCTGCCGTGAAGCAGGGGTCGCGGGCGGTGCACGCCGGCCGCGGCGGCAAAGCCGGCATGGGCGCCCGGAGCCCGCTCTCACCAGACCTGAGCCCCGCCGCGGTCCATGTCTACACCGAGCTCGACGACTATGACGCGGTCGCGCGCGGCGAGCGGCCTGGTCACTACTATGGGCGCAACTCGAACAGCAACCGCACCATGCTCGAGGAGGCTGTCGCTGAGCTCGAGGGCGCCGAGGCCGGCGTCGCCACGGGGTCCGGCATGGCGGCCCTTCACGTCGCGATCCTTGCGCTTGCGCCCAAGCCGGTGACGATCGTCGCCACACGCGAGCTCTATGGCGGGACGCTGGCCCTCCTGCGCCAGGACCTCGGGCCTGCCGGCTATGAGCCCCATTTCGTCGACCTGAACGACCTCGACGCGGTCCGGCGCGCCATGGATGGCGCAGGCCTTGTCCTGGTGGAGACGATCACGAACCCCCTCTGCAGGGTCCCCGACCTCGAAGCCATCGTCGGCATCGCCCGCGGCCGCGCTGTGCCCGTGCTGGTCGACAACACCTTCGCCACCCCCGTGCTCTGCCGGCCGTTGGAGCTCGGTGCCACGGCCGTGATGCACAGCGCGACCAAATACCTCGGCGGGCACTCCGACCTGGTCGCGGGCGTCGTGGTCGGGAGCACCTCGCTCATGGCCGCGGCGCGCGCCCGGTCCGTTCGGACCGGAACCTCACTCAGCCCATTCGACTCATGGCTCGCGCTGCGCGGCATGCGCACGCTCGATGTGCGAATGCGCCGGCACAGCGACAACGCGCTCGCGCTGGCCCGCGCGATGCGCTCGATGCCCGGCGTTGCGAAGATCCACCATCCGCTCCTGGAAGGTTCGCCATCCTTCGCTGTCGCCTCTCGTCAGCTTCCAGAGGGGTCGGGGGGGATGATGGCCTTCGACCTCGAAGGCGGACGATCCGCGGTTCAGAGCATGATGTCGCGCTTTCAGCTCGTGGCGTTCGCCGCCAGCCTCGGCGGGGTTGAAACGACGATCTCCTATCCGGAGATCACGTCGCACCGCGGCCTCACTCCCGCGGAACGCGCCGAGCTCGGCGTCGGGCCGGGAACCGTGCGGGTCTCGGTGGGAATCGAGGCTGCCGAGGACATCGTGGCCGACTTCGCGCAGGCCTTGGGCTGATGTCGGCATACACGCTGCTGCAGCTCGTGGAGGTGCTGGTCGCAAGCGCCGTGCTCATGTTCGGCGTGCTGACGGCGTCGTCCTCCATCACCATCCTTGGCGGAGGCTTCCTGATCGGCAAGGCGGTCCTCAACATCCTCGCCCCCGAGGGAGGTACCGTCTACCGCCGATCCGTGATCGGATACGTCCTCGGCGGCATCTTCGTGCTGATCGGCCTCGTGGCCGTCCACGTCACCAGCTGACGGAATCGACAGGAGGACCGCGGCGGTTCCTATTCTTGGCTTGAACATGACGCAAGGGATTGTGACCGCCGGCATCACCCAGGAGATCGGCAACACGCCGCTGCTGCGCGTCCGCATGTTCGAGCGCGACTTTCCCAACGTGGAGGTCTATGCCAAAGCCGAATGGTTCAACCCGGGAGGCTCGGTGAAGGACCGGGCAGCCTTGTCGATGATCGAGGACGGCGAGAGGCGAGGAGCGCTCACCCACGAGAAGACGATCATCGATTCGACCTCGGGCAACACCGGCATCGCCTACGCGATGGTCGGTGCCGCGAAGGGATACCGGGTGAAGCTGGTCATGCCCGGCAACGTCAGCGCTGAGCGCAAGGCGCTGGTCATCGCATATGGGGCGGAGATCGTCTACAGCGACGCCGGTGAAGGTTCCGACGGCGCGATCCACGTGGTGAGAGACATGGTCGCGATGGATCCCGACCGCTACTTCTACCCCGATCAGTATTCGAACGACGCCAACTGGCGCGCTCACTACGAGGGCACGGCGCTGGAGATACTGGCGCAGACCTCGGGTCGCATCACGCACTTCGTCGCCGGCCTGGGGACGACCGGCACATTCGTCGGCACCTCGCGAAGGCTGAAGGAGCACAACCCGTCGATCGGCACCATCGCCGTGGAACCTGAAGATTCTTTTCACGGCCTTGAAGGCCTGAAGCACCTCCCGACGGCGATCGTGCCGAAGATCTGGGATGCGAGCCTCGCGGACGAGATCTGGGGCTGCCCGACCGAAGCGGCCTACGACCTGGCGCGCCGCGTGGCGAAGTCGGAGGGGCTGCTAGTCGGACATTCGAGCGGAGCTGCGCTGTGGGCCGTGCGGCGCCTCGCGGAGACCATCCGCGAGGGCGTCGTCGTGACGGTGTTTCCGGATTCCGGCGATCGGTACCTTTCGACTGGCCTATACGGCGCCAAGCCCGCATGAAGATCACTCGCGCGGCGTTCGAGGCGATCCAGGGCCACGGCGCGGAAGGCTACCCGAACGAAATCTGCGGAATCCTGGTCGGGCCGCCGGGGGAGAGGAGAGCCACGGAGGCGCGGCGAGCCCGCAACATCATCGTCGAGCGGTCTTATGACCGCTATGAGATCGATCCACGCGACCACATACGGATCCAGAGAGAGGCGGATTCGGCCGGCCTCGACATCGTGGGCTACTACCACACCCACCCCGACCATCCGGCGCAGGCCTCGCGTTTTGACACTGAGCGTGCCTGGGCGGGATACGTGTACCTGATCGTCTCGGTGGAGAAGGGAAAGCCCGTCGATGCGAACGCTTTCGTGGCGGCCGATGACGGCGGCCCATTCCAGCCCGAGCAGCTAGAGGTCGTCTGACAGCGGCAGGCGACGCTCCGGCTCGCGCCGGGGTGAGGTGGCTCAACCGCAACGTCATCGGCATCGGCGTCGCGGACCTTGCCGCCGATGCGAACTACGAGATGGTCTTCGCGGTCCTGCCGCTTTTCATCACGGTCGGCCTGGGGGCCCCGGTGATCGCGGTCGGGCTGGTCGAAGGCATCGCCGACGGATCGTCCGCGCTGGTGAAGCTGTGGAGCGGTTGGTACAGCGATCGGATCAGCTGGCGCAAGCGGATGGCGGTCGGCGGGTATGGCGTGACGGTTCTGGGTCTCGGCCTGCTCGTCGCCATCGCGAGCTGGCCGCAGGTCATCGTCGCGCGCGGGCTTGCGTGGATGGGCCGTGGCCTGCGGCAGCCGATCCGTTCTGCGATGCTCGCGGGCTCGGTCGAGAAGAAAGACCTCGGCAAGGCGTTCGGCTTCCACGAGGCGCTCGACACGGCGGGCGCGCTGATCGGACCGGCCGCGGCGTTGTTGCTGCTCTCCACCGGCCATGGGTTCCGAACGGTCTTCTGGGTCGCGTTGGTACCCGGGGTCCTATGCGTGGTCCTTTTCGCACTGATCACGCGAGATCCCAGGCGGCAGCGCTCCGAGCCGGTTTCGCTTAGGGTGCCGATGCCTCCCGGTTTCTGGCGCCTGATGGTTCCGGTGGCGATCTTCGGGACCGGCAACTTTGCGACAGCCTTCTTCACACTGAGGGCCGCGCAGCTCGTGCAGCCTGAGCTGAGCCACACGGCTGCGCTGGCGGCGGCGGTCGGTTTCTACCTCGCCCACAACGCGGTGGGCGCCGCTGTGTCGTTCCCGGCCGGCTGGCTTGCTGACAGGGTCGGCAGGGCGCCGGTGCTCGCGGCGGCATACCTCACGTTCGCGGCCGCGTGCGTCGTCGGGATCGCCGGGCACGGCTGGCTCGCCCTGGCGCTGCTGGCGCTCCTGGTGGGTGCCCAGAACCCGGTCGTCAGCGCCGTCGAAGGCTCGCTGACGAGCTCGCTGGTCGAAGAACGGCGGCTGGGGACGGCGTTCGGCTTTCTGAACGGCATCAATGGGGCCGCCGACCTCACCTCCAGCATCGCCGCGGGCGTGCTCTGGATGGTCGCGGGACCGGCGGCTGCGCTGGGTTTCGGCG
>JBGPOC010000157.1:0-6049 GCA_041487825.1 Candidatus Dormibacteraceae bacterium
AGCAGCGCGATGCGCCTCATAGCCCCAGAGCGTCCTCCAGCTTGACGCGCCCCTCGTAGAGAGCCTTGCCGATGATCACGGCAGACGCGCCTGCCTTGGCAGCGGCGTGGATCTGGTCGATCGTCGAAACCCCACCCGAGTACTGGATCGGCAGGCTCGTCATCGCGCGCACGCGCGCCAGTGTTTGCAGGTCGGGTCCTTCGAGCGTTCCGTCGCGGGCGATGCTGGTCAGGATGACGCCTGCCAGCGGCAGAACGTCCCATCGCGCGAGCAGGACGCCGATCCTCAACGGCTCGTTCTCGGTCCATCCATGCACGGAAGGCTTGTCGTCTCGCACGTCGAGCGCCGCGAGGATCCGCCCCGCGTGCTTGCGCGCGCATCGCTCGAGCAGGCGCGGCTCGCGCACCGCCGCGGTTCCCATCACGACCGCGTGCGCGCCCGCATCGATCAACCTTTCGAGTCGGACCTCGGTACGAATGCCGCCGGCGACCTGGACCTTGAGGTCGCCCCGGCGGGCGATCGCCTCGACCAACATATGGTTGTCACCGTCGTCCCGCGCCGCGTCGAGGTCGACGACATGGATGCGCTCCGCGCCTGCGCCGGCGAAGCCGGCGGCGATGTCGACCGGGTCGTCCGAATACACGGTCGGATGGTTATAGTCACCGCGCAGCAGGCGCACACATTTGCCGCCGAGGATGTCGATCGCGGGGATGACGAGCATTCCGCCTATCGTGCCCCACTCCGGGATCAGACCTCGGTTGTGCCCCTCATCGATAGTTGGTGAACTGTAGAGGGACCGGGATGTCCTCGGCCTCCCGCAGCGTCTTGATCACCAGCTGCAGCGTGTCTTTGTCCTTGCCCACGACGCGCAGCTGGTCCCCCTGGATCCGCACCTGGACCTTTGGCGTGGCGTTCTGGATCTTCTTTCGCAGGTCCCTCGCGATGTCGTCGGTGATGCCCGCATTCAGTTGGACGGCGATCTGGCCGCGGCCCTTGCCCACCGTCCTCGGGTCCCCGGCCTTGAAGAGCTTTGGGGAGAGCTGGCGCCGCGCCGCCTTCTCGCGGAGGACCTGGAGAGCGGCCTTGGCGCGCTCTTCGCTCGCCGACTCGATCAGGATCGTCTTGTCGCTCTGGTCGTAAACGGTGCCGGTGTCCTTGAAATCGAAGCGGGTACCGACCTCTCGGCGCGCCTGGTCGAGAGCGTTGGTCAGCTCCGCCGAGTCGAACTCGGAGACGACGTCGAAAGAGAACTCAGGCATTCGGGCGCACCTAGGTGGCGTTGAGGATGGCGTTGACGCCCGCGATCACGGCCGCGGCCGCCAGCGCGATGCCTATGAGCGAGGTCAACCCGAGCAGGAGGCCGATCCCCGCGGTGCCCTGATCGAGCTGCTCCACCGGCGGCCTGTCGTATGGATCGTGGCCGTAATCGAGGTCGTAGAGGTCGGCGGCCCTGGCCCGCGCGGCCAGCTCGTCCAGCACCGGCTTGCCACCCGCCGGCAGGGACTTCGTGCTGAGCTCCGCCACCGCGTCCTTGAGGTTGTCCCGGGTCCGTCCCAGCTCCGCCACGACCATGTCCAGGGTCTGCATCGCGGCGGGTGTCGGGTTCTCCCGGCGGAGGTCGGCGATGATGCCGTACAGGCTCACGCGCCGATTCATAACAGAAACGGGGCGGGCCCGGCACCGGGCGGCCAAGCCGGCCGGTCGGTTGCGACTTACACTAGGATCGAGATGAGTGTGGAAACCAGATCACAGGCCGCGACCAAGAAGCGGGCCGTCCATCCCAACACCTGGGTGTATTTCGACGGGGAGTTCGGCCACTACCACGATGTGAAGCTGGGGCTGATGACCCACGCTCTTCACTACGGCACCGGTGTCTTCGAGGGCATCCGCGCCTATTGGAACCCCAAGCAGGAACAGCTCCACCTCCTTCAGGCGCCGGCGCACTTCGAGAGGATGAGGCGTTCCGCGAACGTCATGCGCTTGACCCTGCCCCACTCCACGGAGGACCTGGTCAACCTGACGGTCGAGGTGCTCCGCCGGAACCAGTTCAAGTCCGACGTGTACATCCGCCCGCTGCTCTTCACGGCCAGCGAGGAGATCGGTGTCCGTCTCCACAACATCGCGTACAGCTTCCTCATCTATGCGATCCCGTTCGGCAACTACGTCGAGATCGAGGGCGGCCTGCGCTGCATGGTCAGCACCTGGCGGCGCGTGCCCGACCAATCTCTGCCGGCGCGCGCCAAGGTGACGGGCGCCTACGCCCAGTCGGCACTGGCCAAGTCCGAGGCCAACGAGGCCGGGTACGACGAGGCGATCGTGCTCACCGTGGACGGCCACGTTTCCGAGGGTTCCGCCGAGAACCTCTTCATGATCAAGGACGGCGTATTCGTGACGCCGCCGGTCACGGACGACATTCTCGAAGGGGTCACGCGAACGCTGCTGATCGGCTTGATCAAGGACGAGCTCGGGCTGCCGGTTATCGAGCGGAGCATCGACCGGACCGAGCTCTACACCTGTGACGAGCTCCTTCTCTGTGGGACCGGCGCCCAGGTCGCACCGGTCATCGAGGTCGATCGCAGAACGGTGGGCGACGGCAAGGTCGGAGAGTTCACGCAGGAGCTTCAGAACATCTACTTCGGCGCCGTGCGCGGCGAAACACCGAAGTACAAGGACTGGACGATCCCCGTCTATTAGCCGTAGCTTGTCGCGGCGATGAAGATCGTCGTCGCGCCAAATGCGTTCAAGGGAAGCCTGTCGGCGTCGCAAGCCGCGAGCGCGATAGCCGCCGGGGTGCGCCTGGCCTTCCCTGATGCTGACATCGTCGAGCTCCCCGTTGCCGACGGAGGCGAGGGCACCGTCGAGGCACTGGTCAGCGCACATCACGGTACGTTCCGCACGGCCGTGGTCGACGGCCCCGACGGCGATCCGGTCCAGGCCACGTACGGTCTGATCGCGGATGGGCGAACCGGCGTTGTCGAGCTCGCTGCGGCCAGCGGCCTGACCCTGCTTCCACCCGCCCGGCGCGACCCACGGAAGACGTCGACATACGGCTTCGGGCAGCTGCTGGAGGCGGTGAGGAACCAGGGAGTCGGCCAGGTGATCGCAGGCATCGGCGGCTCTGCCACCAACGACGGTGGCGCGGGCATGGCCCAGGCGCTCGGCTATCGGCTGCTCGACGCGTCGGGCGGGGACATCGCGCGCGGTGGCGCCGCGCTAGCGCGGCTCGAACGCATCGATCCGTCGGGCGTGCACCCGGGATGGATGAAGGTGAAGGTGCTCGTCGCATGTGATGTGACGAACTCGCTCACCGGCCCGGAGGGCGCCAGTTTCGTGTACGGACGTCAGAAGGGAGCCGACCCCGACACGATCAGGCTGCTGGACAGCGCGCTGACCCATTTCGCCGCTGTGATCGAGCGGGATCTGAAGAAATCGGTGGCGGACATCCCGGGGGCCGGCGCAGCGGGAGGGACCGGCGCCGGCTTGATCGCCTTCCTCGATGCCGAGCTGGTGCGCGGGGCCCGGCTGGTGGTCGACGCGAGCGGGTTCGATCGAGCTCTACAGGGCGCTCGCCTGGTGATCACAGGGGAGGGCCGAGTCGACTCACAGACCGCCTACGGCAAGGCCCCCGGGGAGGTGGCACGCAGGGCTCAGGCGGCGGGTATCCCGACGCTCCTGATCGCGGGGAGCAAGGCCGACGGCTGGGAAACCCTCCTTACGTCAGGTGTCACCACCGTAGTTTCGCTGGCGACAATTGCCGGCGCGGGAGGGCACAATCTGCACGACCTTATGCGCGATGCCCGACCTGCACTGACCGAAGCGGCGGCGCGGGCCGTTACAGATTTATTGAGAGCGACATGACGGACGATCCTGAAGACACGTCCAAAGTGGGCATCGAGCCCACCGATGTCGAGCTGGTCCGGGCCTACCGCGGCGGCGATACCCATGCCTTCGGGGAGCTGCACCGCCGTTATGTGGCGTCGATCTACCGGCTGGTCCGCCGGAAGCTTGGAGATGCGCTGCTGGCCGAGGACATCGCCCAGGAGACCTTCATGAAGGCGCTCAAGATGATGGACCGCGTCGACGACACGTTCAACTTCGGCGGCTGGGTGCACACGGTGGCGCGCAACCTCTGCTTCGACGAGCTGCGGCGCCGCCAGCGCGACCTGCGGGCGGACGGCGGTGACGATGACGACTCGGACCTGCTCGCAGGCCTGCCGTCCACGGCGCGCAGCTTCGACCCGGTGCAGGTCCAGGAGTCGAACGAGGTTCGCCGGCAGGTGTGGGCCGTCGCTCAGCGGCTGCCCGAGAAGTACCGGCTGGTGCTGACGCTTCGCGAGCTGCAGGATCTCAGCTACCGGCAGATCGCCCGGTCCCTCAAGATGTCGGAGAGCGCGGTCGAGACACTGCTGTACCGCGCCCGCCTGCGATTCAAGGAGGAGTTCATATCGGCCGAGGGCGAGGGTGAGCTGACGCATGAGGAGGCGGTTCCGCTCCTGGCCCCGTATCTCGCCGGCAAGCTTCGACGCTCTCAAGCCGAGGCGGTCCGGATGCATCTGGCGGTGTGCGTCAAGTGCGCGCGGCGCATCGGCCGCCGGAGAGTTCGCAGGAGTGCCGCCAAATGAGGGTTAGTAGAGTAGTAAGTGACATGGCCAAGGTAGTCGTCCGTTTCTTCGACGATGAGACTCTCGAAGGGGTCGCTCGCGACCTCGATTTCGACGAGCCTGACTTCCTCGTGGAGGTCGACAACGCCGGTGGCCTCGACAACAATGAAACCGCCTGGATTCCGCTCACGGCCGTCAAGTGGGTCGAGCTGCCTCGCGATCCTGAGCTGGCGTCCGAGACGCCCACCCGAAAGGTGGCGATCAGGTTCCTCGACGGCGAGGTCCTTCGGGGCCACCTGGACGGCACGCTGGAGCGCCACCGGTATGGAGTGGTCCTGCACCTCCACGCCGAGCAGACCGACAGTCCCGTCCGCAAGCTGGGTATCCCGTTCTCGGCCGTCAAGGCGCTGTTCTTCATCAGGGAGTTCGACGCGCGCGGCGAGGAGGCCGGGACGGCCTCCGATTCGTACCTGGCCCGGCGCACCATGGCCCCTCTCCTGGACGTGCTCGAGGAGATGGACATGCTCACGCGCCTGCACCGCGACGGCCTGCTGACCGACGGCGAGTACGCGTCGAAGCGCACGCTGGTCCTGGAGAGGCTTTAGGCCGGCTGCTCAGGCGGGCGTACCGGCTAACCAGGTCCGCTGCTTAGGCGGGCGTACCGGCTAACGCCCCCCACCCCGGCCCTCCCCCCGGACGGGGGGAGGGAGACCAACCGGGCGTAGAATTCCACTCGTGGCTGAACGCAACGGTTCGCACAATGGGCACAAGACGGTGAAGGGCTCCTTCAAGGTGAAGGCCGGGCTCGCGCAGATGCTCAAGGGCGGCGTGATCATGGACGTCGTCACCGCGGAGCACGCAAAGCTCGCCCAGGAGTCGGGCGCCTGCGCGGTCATGGCCCTGGAACGCGTGCCGGCCGACATCCGGAAGGAGGGCGGCGTGGCGCGGATGTCGGATCCCACGCTGATCCGCTCGATCATGGAAGCGGTCACCATCCCGGTGATGGCCAAGTGCCGCATCGGTCACTTCGTCGAGGCGCAGGTGCTCGAAGCGCTCGGGGTCGACTACATCGACGAATCCGAGGTGCTCACGCCGGCCGACGAGGAGTTCCACATCGACAAGCACCCGTTCAAGGTGCCGTTCGTGTGCGGCTGTCGCGATCTTGGAGAGGCGTTGCGCCGCATCGCGGAAGGCGCGGCGATGATTCGCACGAAGGGTGAGGCCGGCACGGGAAACATCGTCGAAGCGGTGCGCCACGCGCGCGCTGTCAACGCCGGCATTCGCAAGCTGCAGGGCATGAACCGCGCCGAGCTCGTCCACGAGGCCAAGCTTCTCGGGGCCCCGGTCGACCTGCTCGCCGAATGCCAGCAGCTGGGCCGGCTCCCGGTCGTCAACTTCGCCGCGGGCGGGATCGCCACGCCGGCGGACGCCGCGCTGATGATGCAGCT
>JBGPOC010000158.1:0-5973 GCA_041487825.1 Candidatus Dormibacteraceae bacterium
CGAGGTCCTCCTCGACGTAACCACGCAAGTTGGGGTCGAGCTCGGAGTACGGCGGCAGGCTGTCCGAATCCTTCTGGCCGGGCTTCAGCTCGGCGGTTGGGGCCTTGGTCAAGATCCGCTTCGGAATCGCCGGGCTCAGCGAGTTCCGGTACTCGCACAGCTCGTAGACCATCGTCTTGGTGATGTCCTTGAGCACCGCGAAGCCACCCGCCATGTCTCCGTACAGCGTGCCGTAGCCGGTCGCCAGCTCGGACTTGTTGCCCGTGGTGAGCACGATGTAGCCGAACTTGTTGGACAGCGCGTGAAGGATGGTGCTCCTGATGCGCGGCTGGACGTTCTCCTCGGCGACGCCGGGTTGGGTGCCGCGGAACGCGCCCTCCAGGATCTCCTCGAATGCGCGGTGCGCGGGCTCGATGGGGAAGTCGAGCAGCTGGATGCCGAGCCATTCGGCCACCAGTCCGGCGTCCTCGAGGCTCTCCGGTGACGTGAAGCGGGACGGCATGCGGACGCCGATCACGTTGTCCGGACCGAGCGCGTCGGCGGCGATGGCCGCGGTGAGCGCGGAGTCGACGCCGCCCGAGAGCCCGATCACCACCTTCTCGAAACCCTGCTTGCGCACGTAGTCGTGAGTGCCCAGAGTGACTGCCGCATACACCTCCGCAGCGCCTTCGAGCGGCGTGTTCGCCGCGGTCGTGATCGCCGGTTTCGACTTCGATTCGATGCGCTCGGATACCGGCACCTCGGATACGACGAGCTCCAGTCGCTCGGCGCCTTCCGCCTCGCGCCGGATGCTCTCGTGCGCCCTGTGAAACGGCACCGAGCCGAGGTCTAGGTCATACACGAGGAGGTCCTCTGTAAACGACGGCGCCCGCGCGAGCACCTCTCCGGTCGGTCCGAAGATCGCGCTGTTGCCGTCGAAGACCAGCTCGTCCTGCCCTCCGACGGTGTTGACCCAGGCGATGAAGGCGCCGTAGTCGCTCGCTCGGCCCGCGATCATGTCCTCCCGCGGCACGCGCTTGCCCTCGTGATACGGAGAGCCGTTGATGTTGAGCATCAGCTCGGCCCCGTGCTGCGCCTGCCATGCCATCGGGCCCGACGGATACCAGCAGTCCTCGCATACCGACACCCCGATGCGGACACCGGCCACCTCGAAGATCGGGCAGCGGTGGCCGGGCGTGAAGTAGCGCTGTTCGTCGAAGACTCCATAGTTGGGCAGGAACACCTTGTGATAGACGGCCTTGAGCTCGCCATCGTGGATGAAGGCAGCGGCATTGAAGATGTCGACGTCCTCATCGACGAACCCGACCACGACGGAGATGCCCTTGGTCGCCCCGATCACGAAGTCGAGGTGTTTCAGGTTGTCGCGGACGAAGGCGGGCTTCAGGACCAGGTCCTCGGGCGGATAGCCGGTGATCGCAAGCTCGGGAAAGCACACGATGTCCGCACCCTCGTCGCGAGCTCGACCGATCCAGTCCGTGATCAGCCGCGCGTTCCCTTCGAGGTCGCCGACGATCGGGTTGACCTGCGCCAGTCCGACCCGGAGCCTCCGGTTCACAAGACCATGCTAGCCTCCCCCCTCGGGGGGAGGTCCGGCGCAGCCGGGGAGTGGGGGCCGCGTTGGGACGGTCCTCTCCGGCCGCAAGTCGAGCCCTTAGTAGGATTGGGTCGACCGTGAGCTACTTCGATCGGCTTCGCGAACTGTCCAGGGACCGGCGCACGCTCCTGTGCGTCGGCCTGGACCCCGACCCTGAGCGCATCGCGGGCGGAGCGTCGGGCGCGCTGCGGCACTGTCGGGAGGTCGTCCGCCAGACGGAGGAGCAGGCGTGCTGCTTCAAGCCCAACAGCGCGTTCTGGGAGCAGTACGGGCCCGACGGTTGGGCGGCGCTGCTCGAGCTGCGCAACGAAACGCCGGACACCCCGTTCCTCTTCGACGCAAAGCGCGGCGACATGGGCAACACGATGCGGGCGTACGCCCTGGCCGCTTTCGGAACCCTAGCCATGGACGCTGCAACGGTAAACCCGTACCTTGGCGCGGACTCCATCGAGGAGTTCACGCGCTACGAGGAACGAGGCGTCTATGTCGTCTGCCGCTCGTCCAATCCAGGCGCCGCGAGCCTGCAGCACCTGGAGGCGGACGGACGGCCGCTCTACATCCATGTCGCTGAGCTCGCGCAGAGCCTCAACAAGCACGGCAACGTCGGCCTGGTCGTCGGCGCCACCGCGCCGGGGCAGATCGCGGAGCTTCGACGCGTCACCGATCTCCCATTCCTCATCCCGGGCATCGGCACCCAGGGCGGTGACCTCGAAGGGTCCGTGAGCGCGGCGTGGAACGGCGACCCGGCGTCATGCCTCATCTCGTCCAGTCGCAGCGTGCTTTACGCCGACAGTCCGGCGCGAGCGGCGTCCGCGCTGAGGACGGAGATCAACACCGTCGTCGGTGCGCGGGCATGACCCAACGGCGTCACACGGCTCGACTTGTCCTGAGCGGGCACATCATCGACTCGATGATCCTGCCGCAGGTGATGGACCTGATCATGGACCAGGGCGGCAACTTCACCATCGAAGAGCTGAAGGTTGGGCAGCACAAGACGGACACGTCGCTCTGCCGAATGGAGGTCTACGCAGGCTCGGCCGAACAGTTGGACCGGATCGTGCGCCAGGCGCGGGCCCTCGGTGCGACGGCTGAATCGGAAGAGGAGGCGCAGGTCGAGAAGGTCACCGCAGAGGGAGTTTTTCCCGAAGGCTTCTACTCGACGAGCAACCTTCCGACCGAGGTGCTGCTCGGCGATCGGTGGGTCCCGGTCGAGCAGATGGAGATGGACTGTGCCATCGCGGTCGAGCGCAAGCCAGAGCGGGCGTGGTGCATCCCGTTCCAGGGCGCCAGGCCGGGCACCGAGGTGGTGGTCGGCTACAAGGGCGTCCGGGTAACGCCGCTGGAGCGCTCGCGTCAGACCGAGATCTTCAGCTTCATGGGCAGCGAGGTCTCGGCCGAAAAGCCAAAGAAGGTTCTCATCGCCGCCATCGCCAAGGAGATGCGGCTCATCCGCGAGTCAGGCGGTCGCATCGTCGTGGTCGCCGGGCCCGCGGTGGTCCATACGGGCGCCGGCCGTTACCTGTCGAGGCTCATCGAGCTCGGGTACGTGCAGGTGCTCTTCGCCGGCAACGCGCTTGCGGTTCACGACGTCGAGGCGGCATTGTTCGGGACCGCGCTCGGCATCAACATCGAAAGCGGCCTGGCCACCGAGCACGGCCATGAGCACCACATGCGCGCCATCAACCGGGTGCGTGCCGCGGGCGGGCTCCGTCAGATGGTGCAGACCGGACAGCTGACCTCGGGCGTGATGAAATCCGCCATCGACCACGGAGTGGACATCGTGCTGGCGGGTTCTGTGCGCGATGACGGACCGCTGCCGGACGTCATCACGGACATGATCGAGGCCCAGAAGCGGATGCGGGCGTCCCTCGCCGGCGTCGGCATGGCATTGATGCTCTCGACCATGCTGCACTCGATCGCCACCGGCAACCTGCTGCCCGCAGGTGTCCGAACAGTCTGTGTCGACATCAACCCGGCCGTGGTCACCAAGCTGGCCGATCGCGGCAGCTGGCAGTCGATCGGCCTGGTCACCGACGTCGAGTCGTTCTTGCGCGAACTGGCCCTGGTGGTGGAAACTGGGACCCATGGGTAAAGGACGCGACAAGCAAGGCCGTGAGGCCAAGAAGAAGAAGAAGGTCAAGCTGCCCGCTGGGTCGCCTGCCGCGGACGTGCAGTTCCGGCACCACGCGGTGACGAGCCAACCCGAGGCGCCGCCGAAGTCACCCGAATAGGCCGCCGCCCCGTCTTCGCCTCCATCGGTTTCCTCGCCGGCCTGATGGGAGGCCTGCTCGGCGTTGGCGGCGGACTCGTCCTGGTCCCTCTGCAGGTGTTCTGGGCCGGCCTGTCCCAGCGCCAGGCCAACGCCACCTCGCTGGTCGCGATCATCCCGATCGCCTTTGCCGCCCTGCCCATCTACTACTTCCAGGCCAGAACGCACCAGGTGGACTTCCACATGGCGCTGTTCCTGGTCATCGGAAGCTCGGTGGGGGCATACGTCGGCGCACGCCTGCTGAGCCGAATCCCCGAGCGTCCGCTGTCGATCGCGGTCGCGGCTCTGCTTTTCCTGGTCGGTCTCAAGGAACTGGTCGCGCCTTGAGCTGGGGTGACGTCATCGCGGTTCTGGGCGGGCTGATGGCCGGACTCCTCAGCGGCACCATCGGCGTGGGCGGAGGGCTCCTTTTCGTCCCGCTCATGACCGCCGGCTACGGGTTCACCCAGACGCTTGCCCAGGGCACCTCGCTGGCGGCGATCGTCCCCACCGCCATCGTCGGCGGCATCACCCACGTGCGGCAGGGCAACGTGGTGCGCGACGCGGCCATCTGGATGGGCGTGGGGGGAGTGGGGGGGGCGGTGGTCGGCGCCCTGGTCGCCGTGCACGTGCCGGCGCTCATCCTCGCGCGGGTCTTCGCCGCCTTCCTCATCGTCAACTCGTTCCTGCTCCTCCGCCGTGCCCTCTCCAGCCGGCCGAAGGCCCCGCCGGCTTCCGTCTAACCGGCTCTTGACACGATGACGCACTGCGGCGTACTGTGCGGGTCAAGAACGGTACGTACGAGTACTACAACGCCCTAGCAGAGGAGCCGAGAACCACATGGTTTCGTTCGAGCTGACCGACGAGCAGCGTGAGATCAGGGATTGGGTCCATGACTTCGCCGTGAAAGAGATCCGTCCGGTGGCCGCCCAGTACGACGAGTCGGAAGAGTTCCCGTGGCCGGTGGTCAAGAAGGCGGCCGAGGTCGGGCTTTACGGCGTCGACTTCCTGCAGCAGACCTACGCCGACGCAACCGGCATCATGCCCGCGCTCGTCGCTGAGGAGCTCACCTGGGGCTGTGCGGGCATCGCGCTCGCTCTCCAGGGCACTGGGTTGCCGATCGCGGCGATCTTCTCGCAGGGCACGCCCGAGCAGATCGCGACCTGGATCCCGGCTTGCTTCGGCACGGTCGAGAAGCCGGCGGTAGGCGCTTTCGCAGTCACCGAACCAGACGCCGGATCGGATGTGTCGGCCATGAAGACCCGCGCCGTCCGCAAGAACGGCGACTGGGTGATCAACGGCCAGAAGGTATTCATCACCAACGGCGGGATCGCGGGCGTCCATGTCGTGGTTGCAGCCGTAGAGCCTGAGCTGGGCACTCGCGGCCAGGCCAGCTTCGTCATCCCTCCTGATACCAAGGGCATCCGCCAGGGCAAGAAGGAAAAGAAGATGGGGATCCGGGCCTCGCACACCGCGGAGGTGCTCCTCGAGGACTGCACCGTCCCTCTCGAGAACGTGCTCGGTGGCATGGAGAAGCTCGAGGCGAGGATCGCTCGAGCCCGCGAGGGCACGCACCAGCGTTCTTCCGGGGCACTCAAGACGTTCGAGCTTTCGCGGCCGATCGTCGGCGCGCAGGCCCTGGGCATCGCCCGCGCAGCTTTTGAGTTCGCGCTGCAGTACGCCAAGGAGCGAAAGCAGTTCGGCCACCCCCTCATCGAGAACCAGGCGATCGCTTTCATGCTCGCCGACATGGCGACCGAGATCGAGGCCACGCGGGCCCTGATCTGGCGGGCGCTTTGGGAAGGGCGCAGCGGCGGCGAGTTCAAGAAGGCCGAGGGCTCTATGGCCAAGCTTAAGGCGGGAGAGGTGGCGGTCAAGGTTACCGAGCAGGCGATCCAGATCTGCGGCGGTTACGGCTACATCCGCGACTTCCCCGTCGAGAAATGGCACCGCGACGCCAAGATCTACACCCTCTTCGAAGGAACGTCGGAGATTCAGCGGCTGGTCATCTCGCGAGCGCTGGCTCGAGACTAGCGTGGCGGCGGCGCCGTCACCGTCCCAGCAGCGCCGGGACGCCCGGATCGACCGTCGGCGGCGGCGAGTCGCTGATGCCGCCCTGTACCTGTTTGCG
>JBGPOC010000159.1:0-5958 GCA_041487825.1 Candidatus Dormibacteraceae bacterium
ATAAGTCAGCATCCGCTGATAGATCCGGCGGCTGCTCTCGATCGCCGAGACCAGGCCACCGAGGCCAGTTCCGGTGAGGACCAGACTGGCTGCCGCCTTGGCGACATCGGCGGCGTTGGCGACCGCAACCCCGACCTCCGCCTGGCGCAGAGCGGGGGCATCGTTAACACCATCCCCGGTCATACCGACGACATGACCCTGTTTCTGGAGACTCCTCACCAGCTCGAATTTGTCCTCTGGCAGGACGCCGGCGAAGACGCTGCAGGTCTCGGCCGCGTCTGTCTGTCTCAGTTCGCTGGCATCGCATGAGCGGCCGTGCAGTCCGACCTGGTCAGCGATGGCCCGCGCGGTCTGAAGGCCGTCGCCGGTGACCATCAGCGGGCGGACGCCGAGTCGCAGCAGAGTGCTGAGCTGCTCCTTGGAGTCGGGCCGCGGTGGATCCTGCAGCCCAATGAGCCCCACAAGCTGTAGCTCGGAGCCCGATCCGACGGCGACCGCCAGAACACGCAGGCCTCCCTTCCCCATGTCTTCGAGGTCAGCTTGCAGACTGGCAGGTGTTTGCCTGCACAGATCCGCAAGCACGCTGGGCGCCCCCTTTAGTACCCGGACTGTGGAGTCCCCCTCGCGAACCACCGCCTCCGAACGCTTGGTGGCGGGGTCGAAAGGCAGGAACTGAAGTCGGTCCAGTGTGTCCGGCTCCACTCCCGTCTCTTTGGCACGCGCCAGGATGGCGAGGTCGATGGGATCCTGGGTGGCCTCGTCGGAAGCCGCACTGGACAACCTCAGCAGTGCCGCCTCATCACGGGGCGGGTATGCGCGCAGCGCGGTCACCTCCAGCTGATTGGCTGTAACAGTGCCCGTCTTGTCGATGCAGAAGACGTCGAGGCTGGCCGCCTCCTCGATGGCGGAGAGGCGGGTGACCAGGATGCCCTGCTTGGTCAGTTCGACAGATCCGAGGGCACTGGCCAGTGCAAAGGTTGCCGGCAGCGCCACCGGGACGGATGCCAGGAGGAGCACCACAGCGAAGGAGAGGACTTCCATCCTGATGCCGCCGGTCAGGAGCGTGTAAGCGACTACCGCAACCGCCAGCAGCAGGTCGAGGACGACAATGTTGCGGACAATCCGCATGATCACGGTCTGGAGATGGCTGGCTGTCTTGGCCGTTCGGACCAGTTCGGCGGTTCGCCCGAAAAAGGTCCTGGAACCCGTCGAAGCGACGGTGCCGGTGGCCTCGCCGCGAGTGATCACGCTACCGGCATAGGCGGTGCCGCCGGCTCGCAGCTCGACCGGCAGGGACTCGCCGGTCAGCACCGACTGGTCGGCCTGGAGGTTTCCCGCCTCGATGCCAACATCCGCCGGCGTCACGTCACCGACGCGAAGATGGACCAGATCGCCGGGAACCAGCAGTCGGGAAGGCACCTGCTGCCAGCGGCCATCGCGCCTTACTCGGGCAAGCACCGTCAGGCGCTGGCGGAGCAATGCGAGCGCCGCCTTGGCGCGGCCTTCCTGCACGATGCTCACGAGTGCGTTGAAGGCGAGTAGAACGGCCACCACCGCCGCTTCGGCCGTCTTGCCCAGCCAGAGCTCGAGCAGGATTGTCGCTTCCAGCATCCAGGGGACGGGAGCCCACAGCTTGTGGAGGAGGGAGCGCCAGATCCGGGGTAGCTCCTCGGCGGTCACGTTGGGGCCGAACTCCTGCAGGAGTTGTTCGGCTTTAGCGCCGCTCAGGCCACCAAGTTGTCCACTCGCTTGGATCTCGAGGGTCGTCGCGGCGGATGTGAGATCTTCCGACGGCCAGGATTGGGCGCCAGCGCCTGTCATGGCGGAGTATCGACTCGGCTCCTTACTTCTGAGCGGACGCGTGCTCGCGGAGAGTCTGTTCCATCTGCTCGTACTGGTCCTTCGTCAACTCTCCCCGGGCGAACCTTTTCTGCAGTATCTGCGATGGTGTTTCCTCCGGGCCAGGACCAGGCGCGTGGTGCATCAGTCGCGGCATCACGAAGAACATCAGACCCATCATCAGCACCATCAGAACCGGCATGATCCACAGCCAGCTAGTGCCGGAGAAGCCGCCCCAGTTGATCAGCCCGGCCGCAGCCAGTACGAAGATCAAGAGACGCCCGACCATCATCAGGAGCAGCAGTCCGATTACCCACTTGGCAACTTTCCCCGCCACGTTCCTGTTGCCCATCATCATCATGATTCAGTCACCGCCCTTCGGCGTCTCGACGAAGTCGCGACACCTTCGCTCGAATTCCTTGGCCGCCATCCCGATCCGAGCGCACGCATCGTGGTAGTTCCAGCCCAACATCATTTCGATTCAACCTTTGCATGGGCCTTCACCGTAGGTCGGTGTCGAAATGCGCGTCAGGGCTGAAGGGCCCGAATCGTCGGAGGCTGAATACCCGGATTGGGTAATCGATACTCCCACAGGCTGGGGGCTGAGCACGCCCTTCGCCGGGCCCAAAACGACGACTGTGACGCTTGGCGTCACCGGGATGACCTGCGCCTCCCGCGTCGGCGGGGTCGAGCGCTCACTGGCCAAGGTGGCAGGCGTGGGCGAAGCCAGTGTGAACCTCGCCACCGAGACGGCACGGGTCACCTTCGACCCCAGGCTGGTCGACCTCCAGACGCTCTCCCAGGCGGTCGAGAAGGCCGGCTACCACGTCGGCAAGAGCGCAACCCAGGACGGCCGCATCCTGGAAGGCAGCTCGACGCTGGATGAGTCGATGCTCACCGGCGAGAGCCTGCCCGCTGACAAAGCGCCCGGCGACATGGTGATCGGAGCCACCCTCAACTTCGGGCGTGGACAGCAGGCCCCCACCTCCGAGGGCCTCTCTCCGCCTCCCTCGACCGCCTTGGCTTGGCTATACCGGTGGGCTATACGGAACCATGGTGATGGACCGTCAAACTGGCTCAGTCTGAATACAAAACAGTGGTGCCGGCGGAGGGATTCGAACCCTCGACTTTCGGTTTAAAAGACCGCTGCTCTAACCAAGCTGAGCTACGCCGGCATATGACGATTCTGAATTGAAGGCCGTCCCCGCTGCCTGCTCGACGCGGCTGATCACGGCTATCACCGCCAAGTTAGGGGCAGGAACATCGTCCCGCCTGACTAAATGCCATCCCACAAAGTCATGCTTGAAGTGCCTGCGCGGCGGATCTCGGCAGCGTCCACCTCATGCCGCGTCGGCGCCAGCTTTTGTGCCGCCCACTCGCAGGTGAACGTAAGGTTGCCCTCCGGCGGCAACGGCCAAACCCAGTAGCGGAAGTCCCAGCGTTTGCCGCCGCCGCCCCCACTTCTGGGCGCAAGGATTGGCCCGTCGGACGACGCTGGATCGCGCCCCTCCGCGTGCATCTTCAACTGAGCCATGAACTCGGGACCTGGGTGGCCGCCAGTCACTGCTGTGCCGCCGTCAGCGAATTGGATTCCGATCTGCAGCCCCTTTTCCGACTGCTCGGCATCGCCTGAAGGCGGCATGCCGAACCCCATCTGCTGAGAATCAAGGTCTTCCTTGCTCCGGACCGCGACGACGAATTCAAAGCCGGTCGAAAAGGCGACACAGTCGATCAATGCGATCACAACTCCGGTATCGGAGGCGAGGACCTCACGCACTGGAACCGCGACACCAAGCTCAGATTCGGGCGGCTGCAACCATGGAGGCGCGCCAGGACGAACCATTTGTGGAGGCGGCGGTGCCGGCTTGAAGACGTGCCAGAGACGTCGCAACGGCGGCTCCGACGAGTACGCGGCCATTCGGATCATCGATGGACGTCTCTATCCGAAACCAGCGAGAGTTGCGCCCCACAACGATTGCAGACGCCGCCAGAAGTTGGGTCGGTCCACGGCCAGTACCTTACGTTCCGAACGCGCCGCGAAGGTTGAGAAAGGCCGCCACCCGAGAGGGTGGCAGCCTTATCGAAGGTCCGCTGTTGGTATCCCAGCTCAGGTCGAGGTGCCGTCCTGCGCGTTCGGGCTCTGCGCCCTGAACACGTTCCCCAGGTCGTTTACCGCCGCGTCACGGGTGGTCAGCGGAGCGAGGCCGTAGCGGTGCTCGATCGTGGCGAGGATCGAGGTGGTGTCGTACTGGGTGTGGTCGACGACGAAGGTTCCGCGCAGGTCCGGCGACACGATGAGTGCCGGAACCCGGGTACCCGGTCCCCAAAGGTCGTGCGCGCCCGGTGCCCCTCCCTGTCCCGGAGGGCTCACGTGGTCCCACTGGCCGCCGAACTCGTCGTAGGTGACCACGACCATGGTGTCCTTGCGGCAGCTGCCGTTCTGAATCGCCTGCAGAAGCGCGACCAGGTGATTGCTGCCGCGGGTCTCGCTGGTGTAGCCGGGGTGCTCGTTCTCCAACCCGACGGGCTTGACGAAGCTGACCGAGTTGAGCTTGCAGTCCTTGGTCGAGGCGTTGGCGAGCTGGATGAACGCCTGCTCGTCCTGGAGATGGGTCCGGCCGGAGGTTCCCGGAGCGTAGTTGGAGTAGTAATTGAAAGGCTGGTGGTGGAACTGAAAGACCTTGCTCGGGCAGTAGGGCCATGCCGGGTTGGCGGCAGACGATGAATCCCCGCACACGCCGGCCACCGTGCCGTTGGTCCAGCCCGGCGCGCCCACGTCGCCGTCGGCGTTTGACCAGCCGCCGGAGTACCACGCCCAGCTCACGCCGGCCGCGCTCAGCTCATCACCGATCGTCGTGCCCGTCTGCGGCGGGAGCTTGACCGGGTTCGAGCTGGTGGGCTGGTAGGTCGGCTGGATCGTGTTGACGGCGTAGTCGCCGCAGGCTCGACCCGGGACTGCTGACGGGCAAACCTGGGTCAGCGCGCCGTCCCTCACCGGGCCGGTCGAGTGGTAGAGCGCGTAGTTGTTCGGCATGCCGTTGGAGTCGATCATCGAGTGCTGGGTGGCCGGCGCCCCGACCCACGTCGGCGAGGCGGCTGCAATCAGCCACTGGTGGTTCAGGAAAGACCCGCCGAACGCGGCCTGGAAGAAGTTGTCCGAGATCGCGTAGTGCGGGTGGGCCGGGCTGTGCAGGTACGCGTAGATGGGCAGGGCCGCGGTGTTGTAGTTGCCCATCGACAGCCCGACGGCGTCGCTGCCGGTCACGTAGAGGTTCTGGGCGCCGTTGTTCAACTGGTACTGCTCCTGGTAGAAGCGATGGACGATGTCGCGCGTGCAGCCGCCGGGCAGGTTGGCCGCGCTCGGCGTGAGACCGGTCGGGGCGAACACCCCTGGCTGCGGGCAGGTCTGCGCAATCGCGGGGATGTAACCCTCGATGCTGAAGGGGTTGCTGGTGAACGCACTGGAGAACGGCGTGGCCGTCGTCGTGTCGGCGCAGCTCGCCGTCAACGGCGGCGATGTGAGGTTCACATCGTTCTGAAGCAGGCAGGTGTAGGGCGCGCCGCCCTGCCCGATCTGGACTGTATGGGCCGGGTCGGCGTTGGCGAGCCCGTTCACCCCCACCCACCCCCCATAAAGGTTTTCGAAGCTGTGGTTATCCTCGTAGATGACGACGATGTGCTTGATCGCGCCGAGTCCTTGACCGCCACCGCCATCCTCCGCGAATGCGGCCGCCGGCCACGCTGTCGTGCTGATCAACGCAACAAGGGCTGTCAGGCGCCAGATCATCTGAAAACCTCCCCTGCAGACTTGCCAGTGACTGCTCAGCCCATGTTGCCAGAGGCAGGTTAAGTGCGGGTGGTCGCCCGGTGAAGAGACAAGCAGGCTACGGTTTGTAAGTCGGGCGCGGCGGGCGGCCGCGCCTGGACGCCGCCGATCAGGTTCGAACGCCCTGGTCCACTGCTGTAGCCTTGCTCCCGGTGAAGGCCTGGATCGTTCGGGAGCTCGGTGGGCCCGAGTCCCTGCGCTTTGAGGACGTCGAACCAGGCGAGCCCATCGAGGGCATGGTGCGCATCGCGATTCGCGCCGCCGCGATCAACTTCCCCGACGCACTCATGGTC
>JBGPOC010000160.1:0-5914 GCA_041487825.1 Candidatus Dormibacteraceae bacterium
CCGGGCCCTGGTAGCCGGTGGTGACCCCCGCGACGTTGCACGTGGGCGTGAACAGCAGCTGTTCGATCACTTCCGCGGGCTTGGGATCCCGGACGAGGCGGTCGAACCCGACCAGCTTCCTGCGGCCCTCGACCTCCGGGTCGATCTTGGCCATCATGCGCCGGTCGGCTTCGGTGGGCTTGACGACGCCGTCGTAGAAGCCGTCGATGAGGATGTTCATGTTCTGGTCTCGAAGGCTGGCGAGCGCTTCGATCAAGTGCATGGCCGCGGACGGATATATAGACGCGAGGCCCGAGTGCTGGTCGAAATGGAGGAAGCTCACCCGCAGCTGCACGTAGACCAGGCCACGGCAGCCGAACTGGAGGGTTGGCCGTCCCGCTTCGTCGAATGACGCCCCTGATTCCCACAGGCACCCGTCGGCGCTCAGCTGGCCCGAGTGTTTGTCGGCGATCTTCTCGAATGTCTTGGACCCGATCTCCTCTTCGCCCTCGACCAGGAAGCGCAGCGTCACGGGGACCTCACCTAGCGTCTTGAGCGTCTCGAGCGCGTGGATGCGGGCCATCACGTCGGCCTTGTCGTCGGCGACCCCCCGCGCGAAGATTCGTCCGTCCTTCTCGGCGGGCTCGAAAGGCTTTGTGTCCCAAAGCTCGATCGGGTCGACCGGCTGAACGTCATAGTGCTGGTACAGGAGCAACTTCCGGCGGCCGGCGCCCGGCACCTCCGCATACAGCGCTGGCATCCCCCCTGCCTCGAGCGTCTCGACCCGGTCCGTGTAGCGTGCCAGGCGCTCCGCCAACCAGTCGCGAGCCGGCTTCACAGCCTCCGCGCCGTGGTTGGAGATGCTCGGAAAGGCGCAGAGCTCCTTGAGCTCCTCGACGAACCGGCCGCTGTTCTTCTCGATATAGGCGTCGACCGCGCTGGTGGAGATCACGGTGCCATTGTTTCACCCGCGTAACCTTGTCGTGTGAGCGAGGGCGAGTTCCATTTCTCACCGCGCCCGAATCGCGCCGCCGAGATCAAATGGCGCTCTTGGTCGGAGGCGGCTTTCGAGGAGGCCCGCCAGCTCAACCGCCCGATCCTGCTCTCGATTTCAGCGGTCTGGTGCCACTGGTGCCACGTCATGGACGAGACCACCTACTCGCACGCGGGCGTGATCGACCTCATCAACCGCGAGTACCTCCCGATCCGGGTCGACAACGACGTCCGGCCCGACATCAACCAGCGCTACAACATGGGCGGGTGGCCTACGACCGCCTTCCTCACCTCGGGCGGCGACATCCTCACCGGCGCGACCTATATGCCGCCGGACCAGATGGCCGACGCGCTTGCGCGAGTTGCCGACTACTACCACAAGCATCAGCCGGAGATAGCTGGCCAGGCACTCGAGGGTCGCAAGCGCGCAGGGTCCGGAGTCGCACGCAGCGCGGGGGAACTGGACAGAGGACTGGTCGACGCCGTCCTCGACGCGGTCACGAACGCGTACGACCCCGAGTACGGGGGATTCGGCAGCGCGCCCAAGTTCCCTCAGACCGATGCGCTGCAGCTGCTGCTGGAGCAGGCGCAGATCCGTTCGGATCCCGCGCTGCGCCAGATGGCGCTCAACACGCTCGAGCATATGGCCGGTGGTGGCACATACGACCACGTCGAGGGCGGCTTCTTCCGGTACTCCACGACCCAGGACTGGAGCGTCCCTCACTTTGAGAAGATGCTTGAGGACCACGCAGGCCTGGTCGGCGCGCTGGCGCTGGCAGGCATGGACGGCGTTCTCGACTCGACCACCAACTACCTCGACACGGTGCTGCGCGATCAGAAGACCGGCCTCTATGCCGGGAGCCAGGACGCCGTCGAGCACTACTACTCGCTAGAGGCCGACGAGCGTGGGCCTGCGAATGCGCCCTATGTCGACCGCCGGGTCTACACCTCGTGGAACGCGGCTCTCGGGATCGCATACCTGGACGCCGGGCTGCGCTGCAACCGCCCGCAGCTTCACGAGCGCGGGGCGAAGCTGCTCGGCCGGCTGTTCCACGATCGCTATACGAGGGACGATGGCCTCACTCACGTCGATGGGGCGGGCGGGCTCCTCGCCGACCAGGTGTGGGGGCTGTGGGCCGCGGTCCGCGCGGTTCAGGCGGACCTGGGAGCTCGGTGGCTCACCGTCGCGCTCGACATCGCGGCGCACCTCGAGGAGCGCTATGCGGACAGCGCGCTCGGCGGATACTTCGATCAGGCGGGCGGCGACCATCTCGGCAGGCTGGGAGACCCTATCAAGCCGCTCGTCGAGAACTCGCTGGCGGCCATCGCGCTGGGCGAGCTGGACCAGCTGCGCTGCGATCCGGAAATGCCGTTTCTATCGCGGGCTCGCCGGACGCTCGAGTCAGTGGCCGGCCTGCCGCGGAAGTACGGCCTGATGGCCGCCGTCTTCGCACGCGCCCTTGATCGCCTGCAGCAGCCGATCAAGGTGAGCACGGGCAATCCTGATCTCGCGCGAGCGGCGGTTCTCGCTCACCCTTATACGGTCATCGAGCCGAACGGGGACAAACGCGCCGTTGTGTGCGTTGGCACCATATGCTTGGCGCCGGTGTCCACCCCCGCGGCACTTGCCGACGCTCTTCAGGAAGCCGTCAAAACGCGTGCCTGAGAGCCGGCGCCATTTCGCCCGGCGAGTCGACAAGTCTCTCGACGACCCAGAGCTGCAGCGAGCGCTCACGAGCGGGCTGACCGGGATACGCAGGCGCCGCGACCTCGCTTTCGAAAGCTTCGACTTCGCGAAGGGCCGCGCAGAGCTCAAGAAACGGCGCCGCGCAAACCTCAACCGGCTGCCCAAGTTGGCCGAGCAGTTCAAAGAGAGGCTCGAAGCCGCCGGGGGCGTCGTCCACTTCGCGAAGGACGCCGCGGAGGCCCGGGACCTCATCGGCCAGATCTGCTGGAACGCCGACGGTGGGACGGGTTCCCCGGCCGCTCCTCGCAGCAGCGCGCGCCGGATGGTAGTGACGAAAGTCAAGTCGATGGCCAGCGAGGAGATCGAACTGAACCCCTACCTCGAGGCCCTGGGGATGGAGGTCGTCGAGACCGACCTTGGCGAGCGCATGGTGCAGCTCACCCACACGCATCCTTCTCACCTCATCGCTCCGGCGATCCACCTCACAAAGGAAGATGCCGCCGCGGTGTTCGGCACCGACGCGACCATTGATGCCATCCAGCACCACGCGCGCGAATCGCTGCGGCAGAAGTTCATCGAGGCGACTGTCGGCATCAGCGGCGCCAACATGGCGATCGCGGAGACCGGCACCATCGTCCTGGTCACCAACGAAGGGAACGCCGACCTCACCACGACGTTGCCGCCGGTCCACATCGCGCTGTTCGGCATCGACAAGCTGGTCGCGACGCTCGAGGACGCCGTCGCCGTGCTCAGGATGCTGCCGCGCAGCGGCACGGGGCAGGTCATCAGCAGCTACGTGAACTGGATTTCGGGACCCTCGAAATCAGCCGACATCGAGCAATCGCTGACGATCGGGGTCCACGGACCGCGCGAGCTGCACTGCGTCATCCTCGACAACGGCCGCGAGGAGATGCGCGCGGACCCCGTCTTCCGCGACGCCCTGACGTGCATCCGCTGCGGCGCGTGCTCAAACGCGTGCCCGCCCTTCATGGCCGTCGGCGGCCATCAATTCGGGCATATCTACAACGGACCCATCGGCCTCGTGCTGACGCCCTTCCACCACGGTGTCGACCAGGCGGATCTCCCCAACACCCTCTGCACGCAGTGCAATGCCTGTCAGGACATCTGCCCGGTCGACATCCCGTTGCCCCGCCAGATCCTCGAGCACCGGCGCCAGGGCCGCAAGACGCTTCGCAAGAAGGTGCTGCTCGGAGTGTGGAAGCGCCCGGAGCTCGCCGACCGGGTGCTGCGTGCGGGAGCGCCGTTCAGCGGCCTGGTCCCGGGGACGCCACGCCTGGCGCGGGTGCCCTACCGGGACCGAGCCATCGACCCCGGCGCGGGCGACCGACCGCTCACGATCTTCGCCTCCTGCATGGTGGACAGGATGCTTCCCGAGGCCGCCGTCGCTCTGAGGCGGCTGGCCGGCGCGGCCGGCTACACGGTTGGGTTTCCCAAGGGTCAGTGGTGCTGCGGGCTGATCGCGGCCAACGCCGGCGACTTCCCCGGAGGGGCCGGGCTCCACGACCAGCTCGCCGAAAGCCTTCGGGATTCCAAGGGTGTGGTGGTCACCCCTTCAGCCTCTTGCTTCGGGGCCTTCACGATCGATGCGACCGACTGGGGCGCTTCGACGGACGAGACGCTGCGTTCCCGGTTCCGCGATTCGACCCGCTTTGCGCTGGAACTGCTGACCGAGCGCCCCGAGCTCATGAAGGTCGCCGGAACCCGCCCGAAGGTCGCCTATCACGACTCATGCCAGACCCTGCGCCAGCTGCGACTCAAGACGGAGCCTCGCCGGCTGCTCGAGCTGGCCGGCTACGAGGTGGTCGACATCCCCGACATCGCCAACTGCTGCGGCTTCGGGGGCACTTTCAGCCTGGACTGGCCGAGGGTCGCGCGGCGGCTGGCCGAGTGGAAGCTGGATGCGATCGCCAAGACGGGTTGCACGGTCGTGGCCTCGGACAACCCCGGCTGCTTGATACATCTCGCCACCGCCGCCCGCCGCCGCCGGATGGACCTGCGCGTGGCGCACGTGCTCGAGCTGGTCGCCGAGCACCTCGCTGCGCCGGATCGGTAGGGTTACTCCCGGTGAAGGTCACGCTCGCTTCGGCAGCCCCGGCCGACATCACTGCCGACGCGCTGGCCGTCCCGATCGTCACCGGGCACCGCCTGTCCGGGAGCGCACTCGACCTTGACCGCGCCCTCGGCGGGCTGCTGTCGGAGCTCCTGGCCAACGCTGAGTTCAAAGGACGCATTCACGAGGTCATGCCCGTGCCGACGAACGGGCGCATCGCGGCACGCCGAGTGATCCTCTACGGCCTCGGTGCGGCCCGCGACCTCGACGGCCAGCGATTGCGTTCGGCTCACCACGAGCTGGTCCGCGCCGTTCGCACGTACGGCTACAGGCGTCTCGCGCTCGTGCGCGCCGAGCCGCTGGGACACGAGGCCCTGAAGGCGATCGTCGAGGGATGCGTGATGGGCACGTTCGAGCGCCGATCGCGCCAGACGGGCGCCCAGCCCGAGCGAGGCGAGATAGATGAGCTCGTGCTGACCGGGTTCGGACAGGGACGAGACCGTGAGGTCGTGGCGGCCCAGGAGGCCGGCGAGGCGACCAACCGCGCAAGGGAGTGGCAGAACGCACCGGCCAACGAGCTGACCCCCGACGCACTTGCCCAGGAGGCGAACACGATCGCCCAGCGCCATGGACTTGAGATCGAGGTCCTCGGCCCGACCGAGCTGCGCGCCGGCGGATACAACCTGCTGCTGGGTGTCGCCTCCGGCTCGGCGAAGCCGGCACGCCTGATCCGCCTGCGGCACCGCGGGAACCGTGCGGCGGGATCCTCTGCGCAGCAGGACGCCGGCGATCCGACCGTGCTGGCTCTTGTCGGCAAGGGCATCACCTTCGACACCGGCGGCATCTCTCTGAAGGATCCGAAGGCGATGAGCCAGATGAAAGCGGACATGGCGGGGGCGGCGGCGGTGCTCGCCGCCATCGACGTGATCGCAGCCCGCAAGCTGCCGCTTGACGTCATGGCGGTGATCGCCGCAACCGAGAACATGCCGGGACCGACCGCGCAGCACCCCGGCGATGTCGTGGTGAGCGCGGACGGCAAAACCGTCGAGGTCCTGGACACCGATGCGGAGGGCCGCCTCGTCCTAGCGGACGCGATGACCCATGCACTTCGAAACGGCGCCACCCATCTCATCGACCTCGCCACCCTCACCGGAGCTGCCGCCATTGCGATCGGGCACGGGGCC
>JBGPOC010000161.1:0-5862 GCA_041487825.1 Candidatus Dormibacteraceae bacterium
GCCAGATCGCGTCGATCGCGCGATGCGCCTCGGTGGATGCTGGGTCGCGGCGACCATGTCCCTCGGGCGCGTCTCCCTTTCGCGGACCTATGGCGAGAGCTCCTTCACATGCCCTCGAACTCGAGGATCTCACGGATCTCGAAGATCCCGCCGCCGTAGGGTGCCCGCTTGAGCCACTCGAGGGCCTCGTCGATCGAGCGCACCTGCCACAGCCAATACCCAGCTACGAGCTCCTTGCTCTCCGCGAACGGCCCATCGATGACGGTGCGCTTCTTGCCGTCGAACCGAACGCGCTTGCCCTGCGAGCTCGGGTAGAGCCGGCCAGCCCCGAGTACCACCCCCGCTTTGACCAGCTCTTCGTTGAACGTCTGGTACTCCGCCATAGCCTCTGGCGTTGGGGGGGTCGCCGCTTCGCTCTGCTCGCCTTCCTTTGCCATTATCAGCACACGCATCTCTGTCTCCCCTTATTGGATTTGATCCGGAGGCGTTTTGTGGAGGATCTAATCCGCAGCCTCATGCATACATCGAATGACAGGCGCCCTTTTCGACATGGCCTGACTCCCGGTCAACTGGAGGGAATGATCGGAGATGATTGCCTGCCTCTGTGTCTCTGAGGCCCCAGGATCTTGGATTTCGGGGGCCTACCAGCACAATATGATGGCCCCATCTCGTCAAGTGATGGTCGGGGAGGCGGGATTTGAACCCGCGACCACTTGACCCCCAGTCAAGTGCGCTACCGAGCTGCGCTACTCCCCGATCGAATCGCTATCGTAGCCGCTTCACTATGGCCGTCCCGGACGCCCGCCGTAGGCAACCAGGCCCCTGTGGCTCGACGCAAAACCAGCCTCGCGCAAGAGCGCGGCGATCGGCGATTCCATCACCCCCGCGCCGTCCACGCGCTGGATCTCGACCTTGCCGGAGCTGACTGCCACGCCCATAAGGGCCCGCACGTGCTCAGAGCGGACCTCTCCGTTGGTGAGAATCGAGCGGCCGCCCCTTTCCACGTATAGAACGAGCTCGCCCGCTTCGAGTACGCAGTACGCGCCCGCCGCTCTGGCCATGCGCCCGTCTGAGCGCGGCCACGGGAGGATGGCGCCATATGCGTTGGCCGGGTCGCAGGCAGCGAGCGCCACGACGCTCCCGTCGGGTTCGCGCAGGGATCGCAGGCGATCGACGGCTCCGGGCAGCGCGAACTGCGAACCCCCGAGGCCCTCGACGAAGTAGCCCCTGCGAATGCGGCCGGATTCCTCCATGGCGCGCAGCACTGGGTACAGCCCGGCGAAGCCGCCGGGCCATCCCTCGGCGACCACCGCCTCCCGCGTCAACACGCCGTGTCGTTGCAGGAGCACGCCGGCCTCCGCGTGAAGCCGCTCGGTCGGCGACGTGCCTGACCCGACCATCTCGGTGACCAGGGACCAGCGGCCGGAGGCGCGCGGCTGTGTGAGGCGAGGCAGGCGCGGCCCGCGAGCAGCCCTGCGAGTCGCGGGGCCGAGCAGGCGCAGCGGTGCAAACGTGTCGTTGGTCACCTCGCCGGCCCAAACCAGGTCCCAAAGCGCGTCGAGCATGACCTCCTCGTCACCGCCCCCGCATGCTCCGTAGATGTCGCGGAAGAAGCTGGCTCCACGGGCGCTCAGGTGGTCGCGCAGCCGCTGGTGGAGGTCGCCGCTGCGCAGATCGGCGAGCTCGCCCACCAGGCGCGGGGCATCGCCGCGCAGGTACAGGGCAACCCGGCCGTCGGTGGCGCCAAGGGCGCCCCGTCCCACCCACACCACCTCACCCATCGAGACGAGCTCATCGAGGAGCCGCGGGCTGTAACCGGCGACGCGGGCGGCGAGCACGTCCCTCTCGAGGACCGACGCAGGGAGCGGTAGGCCCTGCAGCTGGAACACGACTTCCAGGAGACGGTCCACGCCCCCGGCTTTGGCGCCGATGCCGTGCCACGGCGGCAGGAATCGCGCCACCACCACCGGCGCGACCGACTCGACCTCCTTCCGCAGCGCCGCGAGCGAGCGGCGCCGAAGCATCCGGAGGACCTCCGGGTGGCAGTACTCGCGGCCCTCGGCCGCCCTTCGGAACTCGCCCGCGACGACCTCGCCGCGAGCCGCGAGCTCAGCGAGCGCCGCTTCGACTACCGGCACTGGCATGGCCCACCGCGCCGCGAGGTCGGCGGTGACGAAGGGGACATGCGTGCGTGCCCATCGCCGGGCAAGCGACTCGAGAGGGCGCATCCCCGGTGCGAGGAAGGCATCAGGGAGCCCGACCGGGAGGCTGGCGCCCAGCGCCTCGCGGTAGCGACCGGCGTCTTCGGCTGCGATCCAGCGTGACTCGCCTGCCAATCGCACGCAGATCGCGCGCCGCTCGCGCTCCAGGCCGAGCAGCCATTCCTGGCCGATGCCGCGGGCGGAAGCCTCCTCGTCGTTGAGATCGCCAAGGCTGACGAGCAGGTCGTGTGCCTCATCCGCGTCGCGCGGGAAACGCTCCGGCAGCAGTCTCTGCAGCTCCAGCTCCACCGATGCGATGGCCTCCGGGTCGAGAAGCTCTCGAAGATCCTCGCTTCCGAGCAGCTCGGCCAGCAGCTCGCGATCGAGGGTGAGCGCCTGGGCGCGCCGCTCGGCCAGCGGCGAGTCTCCGGCATACATGAACTCGGCGACGTATGAGAAGAGGAGGGATGACGCAAAAGGCGACGCTCGCTGCGTGTCGACGGCCACGACTCGGATCTCGCGCGACCGGATCGAGCGCAGCAGCCACATGAGAGCGGCCATGTCGAAGTGGTCGGCCATGCATTCCCGCCAGGTTTCCGCAAGGATCGGGAAGTCGGGATACTGCCCTGCCACCTGCAGGAGACCCGCGCTGCGCATCCGCTGCTGCCACAGCGGTGTCCGCTGGCCGGGCCGCCGTCGCGGCAGCAGCAATGAACGCGCCGCGTTCTCGCGAAAGCGGGCAGCGAACAGCGCCGATGACGGAAGCTGCGCCTGCACGAGCGCCTCGACCTCCTCGGGGTCGAGCAGCAGTTCGTCGAGCGATGGCGGTACGTCAACGTCGGGCAGGTGCAGCGCGATTCCATCGTCCGTCCACATCGCGCGCGCGTCGATTCCCAGCTGCTCCTGCAGGCGTGACTCCAGCGCCAGGGCCAGCGGCGCGTGCACGCGTCCTCCGAGTGGGGTGTGCACGCAGACTCTCCAGTCGCCGACCTCATCGCGAAACCGCTCGACGACGACAGTGCGGTCGTCGGGAACCGCGCCGGTGGCCTGCGCCTGGTCGTCCAGGTAGGCAAGCAGGTTCTTGACGGCTCGTTCGTCGAAGCCGGCGCGCGTCCGCAGGCGAACGGCCGCGGCATCCGGGTCGAGCGCGCGCAGCTCGCGGACCATCTTGCCCAGCGCCAGCCCAAGCTCTACCGGCCGGCTCGGAGCGTCGGCATGCCAGAACGCGATCCTCCCCGGCTCACCCGGCGCCGGCGTGACCAGCACCTGCGATGGCCCGATCTCAGCGATGCGCCAGGTGGACGCGCCCAGGACGAACGTCTCGCCGACGCGGCTCTCGTACACCATCTCCTCGTCGAGCTCTCCGACCCGCCGGCCGTCATCGACGAGGTTCACCGTGTAAAGCCCGCGGTCCGGAATGGTCCCCGGGTTGGTGACGGCCAGCCGCTGGGCGCCGGCGCGGCCGCGAAGCGTACCGGCCAACCGGTCCCACACGATGCGCGGCCGGAGCTCGGCGAACTCGTCCGATGGATAGCGGCCGCTGAGCATGTCGAGCACCGATTCCAGGGCCCGGGGTCCAAGGTCGCTGTAGGGATATGCCCGACGGACGACGGCCGCCAGATCGTCGACGCGCCATTCGTCCATCGCACACATCGCCACGACCTGCTGCGCGAGCACGTCGAGAGGACGTCGCGGCACGACGGTTGTTTCGATGCGACCCTCGAGCATCCCTTCCACGACTGCCGCCGACTCGAGGAGGCCGCCTCGAGAATTCGGGATCACCACCCCTCGCGAAACCTCGCCGACGGAATGACCGGCGCGCCCCACACGCTGGATGCCGGCGGCGACGCTCGGCGGCGCCTCGACCTGCAGGACGAGGTCGACCGCGCCCATGTCGATGCCCAGCTCCAGGGTCGACGTCGCCACCAGGCCCCGCACGACCCCGGCTTTGAGCTGGTCTTCGATCAGAAGGCGCTGCTCGCGCGCGATGGACCCGTGATGAGCGAGCACGAGGTTCTCGCCCGCCAGCTCGTTGATGCGCGCGGCGAGCCGTTCCGCCAGCCGCCTCGAGTTGACGAACACGATGGTGGAGTGGTGCTCACGGATCAGTGCGAGCATTCGCGGGTAGATCGCCGGCCAGATGCTGCCCGCGGGGCGGCCCCTGTCGTCCTCCACGCTGAGCCGTGCCATGTCGTCGACCGGAACCTCGACGCGCACCTCCATCGTTTTCAGCCGGCCTGCGTCCACGATCGCGACCTCACGATTCGAGCCGCCCAGGAAGCGCGCCACCTCCTCCAGCGGACGCTGCGTGGCGGACAGCCCGATCCGCTGCGGCTGGACCTTCGTCAGCTCGCACAAGCGCTCGAGGCTCAGCGCGAGATGAGATCCGCGCTTGGTGGCGGCGACCGAGTGGATCTCGTCGACGATGAGCCACCGGACCGAGGCGAGGATGCGACGAGCCGCGCTGGTCAGGATCAGGTACAGCGATTCAGGCGTCGTGATCAGGATGTCGGGCGGGTGCCGCTCCATGGATCGGCGCGCCTCGGTGGGCGTGTCGCCGGTGCGGATCGCCACCGCGATGTCCGGCGCCTGCAGGCCGAGAGCCTCCATCTTGTGGCGGATCCCGACCAGCGGGGAGCGCAGGTTGCGGTCGACGTCGTGGGCCAGCGCCTTCATCGGCGACACATACAGGACGCGACAGCGCTCTGCCTCCGGCGGCGTCGCCTCAGCGGTCAGCCGGTCGATGCACCAGAGAAAGGCGGCGAGGGTCTTGCCGCTGCCAGTCGGCGCGGCCATTAGTACGTGGCGCCCAGCCGCAACCTCCTTCCAACCGCGTTCCTGGACCGGGGTCGGATCGTTGAAGGCACCCCGGAACCAGTCCCGCGTTGCCGGCGAAAAGAGGTCGAGCGCGCTCCCCACTGGCTAAGTTTGAGCGGTTCCAGGCCCACAAACAAGTGTTCGGGCAGATCAAGTCCGAACCGACTCTCCCTCCCCCCAACGGGGGGAGGGCTAGGGGTGAGGGGCTCGAATTCAGTCAGCACTGTATCGTCCCTGCAGGTGATCGATCCAGAACGATTTCGCCAGGTCATGGCCAGCTTTCCCAGCGGGGTCGTGGTGCTCACCGCGTTTGGCCAGGACGGCCAGCCTCGCGGCCTGACGGTCAGCGCCTTCTGCGCCGTCTCGCTGGTCCCGCCGCTGGCCCTCGCCTGCATCGACAAGACATCCAACACGCTGCCCGCGGTCCAGCACGCCCGCGGCTTCACCGCCAACATCCTTGCCGCGGGTCGCGAACAGCTCGCGCGGCGGATGGCGTCGAAGCTGTCGGACAAGTTCGATGCTGTCAAGTGGCGCCGCCACGAGAGCGGGGGCGGCGGCCCGATCCTGGAGGAGGACGCCGCCGCGTACGCGGTCTGCTCCTTGAAAGAAGCGATCGAAGCCGGCGATCACTGGATCCTGATCGGCCACGTCCTCGCAGGCGCGCAGCGCGACGGAGCCACTCCGCTGATTTTCAGCAGACGCGGCTACTTCGACCTCTGAACAGCTAGTGGTCTGGCCCAGAAACAGATTGTCGGATCGCCCCTGGGGTGGCCGAGATGCTAGGCGCCGGCGAGCACCGGAGCGTGCGTATTGAACATACGGAAGCGAGGAGCGGAGCCGGCAA
>JBGPOC010000162.1:0-5825 GCA_041487825.1 Candidatus Dormibacteraceae bacterium
ATCCGGGGCCCCGGTGCCCGTTGCGCGGCCCCCCCCGGGGAAAGGGGGGGGGGGGGGGGGGGGGGGGGGGGGGGGGGGGGTGTGTGGGGGGGGGGGGGGGCGGGGGGGGGGGGGGGGGGTGGGGGCGGTCGCGGCGCCCGCGACCTCGATCTGGGCGATGACTGCGCCCACGAGGACCGTCTCGCCCTCAGTGGCGGTGATCTTGACGAGCGTGCCTTCGAAAGGAGAGGGGATCTCGGCGTTGACCTTGTCGGTCACCACCTCGACGATGGGCTCGTCGCGCTTGACGAAGTCCCCTTCGCTCTTGAGCCACTTTTCGACCGTTCCCTCGGTGACCGATTCGCCGAGCTGGGGCATCTTGATCTGGGCCAAGCCCATGCCGGCTCCTCCTCGCTAAACGGCCTTGTATGGAGGCGACGCCGAGAATCGAGCTGGGGATACAGGTTTTGCAGACTCGAGCGTGCCTATCAACCGAGTGTAACCGAGGGCAACCGGGATACGGGACAGGGGCGATGTGGTCCACGGGCTCGATCACCCCTAACCAGTACCAAGGGCCGAGAGTCCCCGAGGTATCGGGACCGAATGCCGTCGACAGGGCGACCCACCGCCGCACACGCTGGTCACCTATGAAACGCCTATGGTCGGCGATGGCGGGCGTCGTACTGCTGGCGGCCTGCGGGCCGACGCCGAGCCCCTCTCCGACGGCATCGAACGCTTCGGCGCCGTCGCCCACGGCCAGCGCGTCGCCCCAGCCGTCACAGGTTCTTATTGCAGTCCTGCAGCCTGGCAACCCCGACATCCTGCCGATGCTGAATGACACCGTCCTGATAGTCAGTGTCGACGGCGGGGTCAACGCCAAGGCCACCTTCACACCCAGGAAGGCTCCTTTCATCCCCGACGCCGCGGCTCTACTCCAACCGGAAGCTCGAGTGGCGTCGGGCAAGGTCTACTATCAAGACCGCGCGGGCGCCATCCGCTCCCTGGCTCCCAGCGGCGCGATCACCGAGGTGACGTCATTCGCGCTCACATCACCCCAGCAGATCCTGTCGTTTGCCGTCAGCCCGGATGGGGCGAGGTTGATGGCGACGAGACTCACGCTCCCGCCCGTTGGGTCCTTGGACCCGGCCAGCGGCCGGCCCAGATGGGCATCCGTTCCCTTCAAGATCGAAGTTCTGGTCAGTGCCGGCAATACCGTAACGACAGTCCGCGAGAACAGCTTCACTGTGAATGACGGTCAGTTGGGGCCGGTTGGCGGGTTCCTGCTTTCGATGGTCGGGTGGGGCTCGGGAGGCCCGCTGGCCACAACGGACACCATGCTCGCAACCCAGGCCGCGTTGATGGGCCGGCGCTGGTATGGGAGGGCCACTCATCTCGATTTAAGTGGACAGCCCGGCGCACTTCTGGGCGGGTCTGACTGTTGGGCTTGGGCCGCGCTAGACGACGGGACGGTGTTGTGCAGCAACCAGAACCAGAGTGTTGCGAACCTGAGGAGCTCCACCGGGACCACTCTCAACGCGCTCCCGGCGAGTGATCCCTTCCGCTATGGCTACCTGACGCTGGCTCCCGGCGGCGGCGGTTTCACCTATGCGGATCTGGAGTGCACGGCGCCCGCCGTGATGACCGTAGGCGGTGCGATGACCGCCCTGCCGACGGGATTCTGCCCGCAGGGTTGGCTCGACGCGCAGACGGTAATCGGGACGCTGACGGGCCTGGGCCATTTGGCCACGGTCCACGTGGGCCAGCCGACCGCTCATGACCTTGGCGTCGGCGGTCTCTTCGTCGGTACCTTGTAGGTAGGTTCCCGTCGAAGGCCGCCACCTTTCACGAGAATCGACTGATCTCGACTTGGAGGCGACGCCCAGAATCGAACTGGGGATGGAGGTTTTGCAGACCTCTGCCTTAACCACTTGGCTACGTCGCCCCGAATCGAAGTCGATTCTACCTGCGGGACCGCTCTGCCCAAGTTCGCCGTTAGGCTACGGGGAGTTGGCAGCACTTGACTTCAGGGACGTCTTGGCGCGGCTCCCGGCGGGCGTGGTCGTGGTGAGCGCGCGCCATGGGTCCGGCTACCGCGGGCTCACCGCCAGCAGCCTCGTCTCCATCTCCGCTGAGCCGCCGCTGGTCCTGGTCGGCCTCGAGCGCGAGGCGACGACGAGGGCCGCGGTCGTGGAAGGGAAGGCGTTCAACGTGAGCGTGCTGACGCGGGCGCAGGAGTTCATGGCGGAGAGGCTGGCCGGCCGTGCTCCGGCCGTCGACGGCGCCTGGCGGGAGATCCCGCACCATCTGGGAACCAACGGGATCCCGCTCCTGGACGGTTGCGCGGCCTGGCTCGAGTGCAGCCTGGTGGAGGTCCATCCGGCCGGCGACCACGACATCTGCATCGGCAGGATCGAGGTGGCGACCAAGGGGGCGGGCGACCCCCTTATCCTGTGGGACCGCTCGTTCTGGACCCTGCGCTGAGGCGCAGCCCTCAATACGGAAGGTCGTCCTCGTCCATTCCGAAGTGGTGCCCCACCTCGTGGAGGATGGTCTTGCGGACCTCCTCGATCAGCTCGTCGATCGAACTCGCCGCCCGCTCGTGGGAGCGCTTGTAGAGCGTGATCCTCTCCGGCATGCCGAGACCGGCAAGGGCCGTGGCTCCCTCGTATAGGCCCATCAGATCCTCGGGGGAGCTCCTTTCGATTACGAAGACCGTGTTCTCGAGGAACGACAGGAACTCTTCCGGGATGGACTCGACGGCTGCCTGCGCGGCGGCTTCGAATTGCTGCATGCTCACGCGCATGAAGGCAATCATCGAGGATGTTGAACATGACTGAGCTGAAGAAAGTCCTGGTGGTCGGAGCCGGAACGATGGGCTCCCAGATCGCACTGCAGACCGCCCTGAGCGGTCGCTACGAGGTGACGCTGGTCGACTCCGCCGAGGGCCAGCTCGAACGCGCCCGTGCCCAGAACAGCAAGCTGCTGGCGCGCTCGGTGGAAAAGGGGCGGGTGACACAGGAGGCGGCCACGAATGCGCTCGGGCGCATCTATGACGAAGGCGACCTGACGGCTGCGGCGCGCGAGGCAGACCTCGTCATCGAAGCCGTGATCGAGGACTTCGATGCCAAGAAAGCCGTCTTCGCCGCGCTCGGCAAGCACGCGAAGAAGGAAGCCGTCCTCGCAAGCAACTCGAGCACGATCGCCATCAGCCGGCTCGCCGGATTCACCGGAAGCCCCGAGCGCTGCTGCAATATGCACTTCTTCCACCCGGTCACCGTCATGCAGCTCTGCGAGGTGGTGCGCGGACCACTGACCTCGGATGCCACGGTCGAGACCGCGATGGAGTTCGTGCGGAGCATCGACCGGACGCCGGTGCTGCTCCAGAAGGAGATCTGGGGCTTCATCGTGAACCGCATCCTCTTCGCCGCCTCAGAGGAGGCAATGCATCTCCTCGAGGGCGGATACGCGAGCGCCGAGGACATCGACATCGCGGTGCAGAAGGGCCTGAACTGGCCGATGGGACCCTTCCACCTGCTCGACTTCAGCGGTCTGGACATCTTCTATGGGGCCATGAAGGATCGGCACCGGCAGGGCGAGGGGGCGGACGCTCCGGAGCTGCTCAGGAAGCTGGTCGAGGAGGGGCACCTCGGCCGCAAGACTGGCAAGGGTTTCTTTGAATACCCGTAACGGCTGGCCGGCCGGCCAATCCGTGAGTTCCGTCGTGGACGTCGCCGAGCGCGCCAGAATTGATCTTGCCCCCGTAGCCCAATGGCAGAGGCAGCCGGCTTAAACCCGGTACAGCGCGGGTTCGACCCCCGCCGGGGGTACTCGGGGCACCTACAATCGTTGACAGTGACCATCCACTTCGAGGACGAGCCGGATGACGACCCTGACGAGCCCGAGCAGCCAGCAGACGGCGCGGCGCCGGCCACTCATGTGCCTTCGGTGGGGATGCCCAACCGTGAATGGGAGTACTCGACGCAGGTCCTGACCGTCGCGCAGGTCGTGGACGGGACGACTCTGGCCAAGGTTCTCCAGGCTGCGAGCGCCGATGGCTGGGAGTTGGCCGACGTCGTCGACGGAGGGGAGCAGCGCGTCCTTCTGATGAGGCGCTCGAAGCGCTCGTCGCGCGAGTCGCGCCGGGTTGGATTCGCACCTCCGGCGCACAACTGACAGCAACCGCCGGGCGGCGAAAGCGCCGCATCCTGGTGGTCGAGGACGATCCAGACGTCAGGAGGCTCGTCGCCGAGGTCTGCCGCCACCAGGGCCATGAGGTCCTCCAGGCCGCCAATGGCGCTGAGGCGGTCGAGCTGGGGACAGGCGCGCGGCCGGACCTGGTGCTGGTGGACTGGGTGCTGCCTGACATCAGCGGCACCGAGGTCATCCTCGAGCTGAGGCGACAGGGCGTGATGAGCCCGATGGTCCTGCTCGGCGGGCGCTCCGGCCCGATGGACGAGGTGGTCGGACTCGAGGTCGGGGCCGACGACTACATCAGTAAACCGTTCGACTCCAGGGTCCTCGCCGCGCGTATCAATGCCCACCTCAGACGAGCAGCTCTTACCGAGACCGCCGGCGGCCGCGACGTGATTCTCACGGTTGGCGCGCTCAAGATCGACAACGCCGCGAGACGGGTCAGCGCGGGCGCCGCGGAAATCCCTTTGACCATGACCGAGTTCAACCTCCTCGCGGTGCTTGCCGCGAGCCCAGAGCGCGTTTTCACGCGCGCGCAGCTTCGCGACAGGGTGTGGGGCTATCCGTACGACCTGGACGATCACTCGGTCGATCCTCACGTTCAGCGCCTGCGGCGCAAGCTGTCTGATCTCGCCCCGGCCGGCGTCAGCCTCGAGGCGATTCCGGGCCTGGGTTACCGTCTGTCCATCAAGCCCGTTAAACCCTCGGTGGACAGATGAGTGACGAGCGTCCGATTGGGATCTTCGATTCGGGCGTGGGCGGTCTCACGGTTCTCAAGGCGATCCGAGAGCGCCTGCCGCACGAGTCGACGATCTACGTCGCCGACCTCCTGCACTTTCCATACGGACCGCGCTACCAGGACGAAGTGCGTGGGTTCGCGATCGACATCATTCGCTACCTGGAAACCCGTGACGTCAAGCTCGTGGTCATCGCCTGCAACACCGCCACCGCCGCGGCGCTCAACCATGCCCGCGAGCTGTTCGAGGTGCCGATCGTGGGCGTCATCAGCCCAGGCGCGCAGGCCGCCGTGGACGCGACCAAGAACCGTCGCATCGGTGTGATCTCGACCGAGGGCACGATGCGCAGCCAGGAGTATCTGCATGCGATCAAGGAGATCGATCCCATGGTGGGGGTGTACCAGAAGGCCTGCCCTGAGCTCGTCGACATCGTCGAGTCGGGCCAGGCCGATTCGAAGCATGCGGAGGCGGTGCTGCGCAGAGACCTCGCGGACATCGTCCAGCTGGGAGCCGACACGCTCGTGCTCGGTTGCACTCACTACCCCCTGCTGAAGCCGGCCATCGGCCGGGTCTACCCCGGCGCGTTCAACCTCATCGACTCTGCGATCACCACCGCCGGCAAGGTCGAGCGGCACCTCGACCACTCGCGACTTCGTCGCGGTGGGGGAGAACCGTCGCACGAGGTCCTGGTGACAGGTGTACCGGAGCACTTCAACGACGTGGCTGCAAACCTGTTCGGCGAGGCGATCGAGGCGCGGGAGGTGCGGATCTGGGAGGAGTCGAAGGCTTAGAGCCCCGGCCCCACGGCATCTTCGGGCCGGTCGCCGCCGACCTCGAGACCGTCGAGACCGGTCTGCGCCGCCTGATCGAAGGCGATCCCGACGTGGTCGCGGCGCCGATGGCGGACCTCGTCGCGGC
>JBGPOC010000163.1:0-5752 GCA_041487825.1 Candidatus Dormibacteraceae bacterium
CAGCTCCTCCTGCATCGCCTTCAGGTAGGGGACGTCGATCGCGACACCTTCGGATTCCATGTCCGCCAGCACGCCGGACAGGGGGAGCTCGATCTCGTGAAACAGGTAGTCGACGCCGAGGTTGCGCATCTCGGCCTCGAGGCGGGGACGCAGGTTGAGGATCGCCTCCGCGCGGCGCGCGGCGAACTCCGCCGCCTCGGCGACCGGCACGTCAACCGGCTTGCGCGCCGTGCGACCGGTGCCGAGCAGCTGCTCGCCGCTGACGAGCGTCACGTCGAGGAACTCGCGGGCCAGGTCCTCGAGACGCGGGTCGCGCGACCCTGCGCCAAGCAGGTACGCGGCGAGAAATGTGCTGAACGCCCACTGGCGGCGGCCGCCTCCAAGCGCGCGCAGCGCGAGCTCGGTCTCCTTGGCGTCGTGGCCGGAGATCTGGCGGTCGTCGAGGGTGCTCGCGACCGCGTCCATCGCGTCCTGCTTGGCGACGTAGAAGGTGTTGTGCTCGGTCGCGACCCCCAGGCCGCACACCTTTGCGGTGCGGCCGGCTCCTTCGCTGAACGCGAAGACGGCCACGTTCACCGCCCCGGCAAGCAGGCTGGCCGCCTCGGTCGCATCGTCGACCACCCGTAGGCCCGCCGGCTCGGGGGGTGTCTCGAAGGCGAGGCTGGGCTGCACCGGCACCTGGTCAGGCGGGGGGAACCTGCTGAGGAGCTGCCGGAACTCCATGTGGTCGAACACAGCGCGGGCCTTGTCGTAGTCGTAGCGCGTCCATCGCGAATGCTCGAGATCGAGCTCGATCGGGACGTCGCGCACGATGGTCACCATCCGCTTGCCCAGCCGCACCTGGTCGGCATGCGCCTTGATCGACGTCTTCAGCCGGCCCTCGGGCAGCTCGTCGACGCGCTCGAGGAGGGCTTCCACCGATCCAAAGTCCTGCACGAGCTTGGCGGCTGTCTTGTCACCGACACCCGGAACACCCGGGATGTTGTCGGAAGCATCTCCGCGCAGCGCTTTGAAATCGATCAGCTGCATGGGCTCGAACCCATAGCGCTGACGCACCTGGTCGGGTCCATACATGAACGTGTCGGTGATGCCGCGCCTCGGCACGAGCGCCTCCACCGATTCGGACACCAGCTGGAGGCAGTCGAGGTCGCCCGAGACGATGGTGACGGCATGGCCTCGCTCCTCTGCGATTCGCGAGAGCGTTCCGATCACGTCGTCCGCTTCGAAGCCGGGGATGCCGTGGATCGGGATCGAAAACGCCTGCAAGACCTCGCGCACCATCTCGATCTGAGGGCGGAGGTCGTCGGGCATGGCACGTCGTCCCGCCTTGTACTCCTCGAACTCCTTGGATCGAAATGTCGGAGCGGCGACATCGAACGCTGCGATCGCGAACTCAGGGCGCGACGCCAGAACGATTGCCAGCATCGAGGTGAACCCGTAGACGGCGTTGGTGACCCGCCCGTCCGACGTACTCATGGGTGGCAGCGCGAAAAACGCACGGTAGATCAGGCTGTGGGCGTCGATCAAAACGACGCGTCCCCGCCTCCCCTTGGCCACGTCCGGATTCTACGGTCGGCCTGCTCCCCACTCGTGGGGAGGTCGGCTCCGCCCGCATAGCGGGCGCAGCCGGGTGGGGGGCGCCCACCCAGGTACACGGCTACTGTGCAAGATTCTTCCCAGCTAAATCAGACGGTCCTGGCGGGCGCTAGTAGTAATGTGGTCGAGGATGAAGAACCTCATCGAGGTCTCGGTGGACAGCATCCGGATCCACATGCCGACCTCCCAGCACCTGGTGATCCTCAAGGAGAAGGAGGCGGACCGCTACCTTCCAATCTGGATCGGCTCGTTCGAGGCACAGGCGATCGCGACCAAGATCTCCGGCAATCCACTCGGGCGCCCACTCACGCATGACCTGATGGCGACGGCGTTCGGCGATCTCGGGATCAGCGTCAAGCGAATCGTCGTCACCCGGCTCGCCGACCAGGTCTTCTATGCCCGCCTCTACGTCAAGCAGGACGGACGTGACCTCGATTTCGATGCCAGGCCCTCGGACGCCATCGCGCTTGCCGTCCGCGTCGAATGCCCCATCTTCGTCGCCTCCGAGGTCATGGAGACCGCGGGCATCATCCCGGACGGCGACGAAGGGTCGGACGACAAGGACAAGATCGAGGGGCCGGTCGACGATGAGCGGCTGGCGGTGTTCCGTGATTTCGTGAATAGCCTCGACCTCCCCGATCTCCCCGACGACCCTGCGGCTTACGACCAGCCCGGCGGCCGTCCCGGGAAGGGCTGAGACCCCTGGCACTCACCGGCGACATCGACTTCGCGCTTCGCCTTTTCGTCACCGCTCTCCTCACCGTCGCCCTGGGCGTGGAGAGGGAGTGGCATGGCCACCCCGCGGGGATCAAGACACTGGGCCTGGTCGGAGTGGGCGCCTGCCTTTTCTCGGGGCTTGGCCTCGAGGCTTTCAAGACCACCACCGATCCGACGCGCATCGCGGCCCAGATCGTCACCGGGGTCGGTTTCCTCGGCGCTGGCGCCATCCTTCGCCAGGGCAGCGAGGTGCACGGCCTCACGACCGCCGCCTCGATCTGGGTGGCGGCCGCCATCGGCATGTCCATCGGCTTCGGCTTCTACGTGGCCGGCATCTTCACGACCGTCCTGGTCCTGTCCATGCTGGTGCTGTTGAGGCCGGTGGAGGCGAGGCTCTTCCGCAGGACGAAGCGGCGGGCGGCGGCGGCGGCGGCGGCGATCGAAGACCCGGTGATCTCTCCGTAGAGGAGACCTCGGCACAGCGTCGGCTAAGATGAGCCCAGGTTTTTTGGGTTCTTGGGAAAATTCGAGCCACGCCTCACCGCTCGCCGCCTCGAAGCCCTCGACGCGCTCCAGCGACTGACCGCCCAGGCCGGCGAGGCCGTGCACTACTCCCTCGTCGCCGCCCGGATGCGCATCTCGACCTGGACCGCTTACGGGCTCCTGCGCGAGCTCGAGACGCTGGGCCTGGTGACGAGGCGCAGCGCGCCGGCGCAGAGCAACGCCGCGGGCGGTCGGAGCCGGATCATGTTCCTGCCGAGCGCCCTTCCTCCGGCACCCTCGCTGGCGGCGCTCGAGTCCCAGCTTCGTGCGGCGTTCGACCGCTTTGCCCCGATCAAGGACGAGGCCGCCGCCGCGACCGCCTTCCTCGCCGATGCGACGTCCGACATCGGCTACCAGCTGGGCTTCTGGCTCAGCCGGCTCGAAGCCGCCGGACGCAACGCAGCGGTGGCGGCGAGGGCGATCCTGGAAAGCGGGTCGCTGCCCCTTGCCAAGCTCCAATCCATCGGCGCCATGGGCCTGGGAACGGCCCTCGCGCGGCTCGGCAGCTCGCGCCCGGCGTCGAGCCTGACCGCAGCCGAGACCCGCTTCAACGTCCTGCTGGAGGAGGCGGCGCGCGCCCCTGACCAGCGATCGCGCGCCGATGCGCTGCCCTCCCTCGCCGCCCTCGTGGACGCGGCCCGAAATCTCCTCCCCGACGGGCGGACCACACAGGTTGGATAGATGAACAAAAGATCCGTCGCCATCGTCACCGACTCTACGGCCGACCTGCCTCCGGCCCTCGCAGCGGCCACATCGGTGACGCTCGTTCCATTGACGCTGAACCTGGACGGGAAGAGTCTTCTCGACGGGGTCGACATCACCGCGGCCGAGTTCTACCGCCGGCTGCCCGGGACCACGACCCATCCGACCACGTCGCAGCCCTCTCCGGGCCGCTTCGCGCAAACCTACAAAGAGCTGCTCCGGGACCACGAGTCGATCGTCTCCATCCACATCTCGGAGAAGCTCAGCGGCACAGTCGCCTCGGCACGCCAGGCGGCCGAGATGACCGACCCGGACCGCATCCGCGTCATCGATTCCGAGGTGGTGTCGATGTCGCTCGGGCTGATGATCCTGGTGGCCGCCACGCTTGCCGAGCGAGGCGCCGACCCGGAAGCGATCGAGGCGAAGGTGCTGGCGATGAGGCCGCACATGCAGACCTACTTCTCGGTCGCGACGCTCGAGTTCCTCCGCCGTGGGGGGCGCATCGGTCGCGCCAACGCCCTGCTCGGTTCGGTGCTCCAGGTCAAGCCGGTGCTCTGCATTCGTGACGGATTGGTGACGCCGCTAGAACGCGTGCGCACGTTCGATCGCGCACTGAACCGCGTCGTCGAGCTCACACGCGAGCTGGATCGAGGCCACGGTGTCTGCATCGTGGTCGGGCACGCCGACGCGCAGGCCGACGCCGAGCGGGTCGCGCGGGAACTGGAGCCCATCGCCGACACCCTGATGATCCAGCCCCTCGGGCCGGTCGTGGGCGCACACGCCGGACCCGGCGTGGTCGGCGTCGGGTGCTATTCGGCCGAGCTGTTTCCCCTCGGGATCAAGACGATCCGGGAGGCGGCCGCGAGCCGCTAGCGCCCTCCTTGACAGCAGGCCTGGCGGCCCTGATGATGCCGCTGCGGGGACCCCGGAGGTTTCAGGGGAGGTTGGGAATCGTGATCACACGCACTGGCGGCATGGTCGCCGCAGCGATGCTCGTTCTGCTCTCGACCGTGGCCGTGGTCTCGGCCGCAACGACCTACACGATCAGCCCGAACGTCAACATCAGTGCGAGCTGCTCAGGCCAGAACGCCGAGGTGCTCCAGGCCGTCGACCGCAAGCTCGGATACGTGTACGAGGAATGGATGGGGTGCCGCGGCATCGCCTTCGCGAGATCCACGAATGGCGGGCGCACGTTCGACACCCCCCTGTCTGTCCCCGGGTCGGTGGGCTCGAACGTCAACACCTGGGACCCGGTGGTCACCGTCGCGCCTGACGGGACGGTGTACGCCGCGTTCATGATCGCCAAGGCCGGCGAGTGGTACCCGGTGGTCGCGGCTTCCTTCGACCACGGCGCGACATTTCCGCAGGTCGCCTCCCTTGTGCCGCCCGATCAGAAGAACTGGGGCGACCGGCCCTTCATCGCGGTCGGTCCCGACGGTGCGGTCTACCTGACGTGGGACTACGGACCGGAACGCACGTCGGTCACGTTCTTATGCGCGACCAACGGCAGCTGTGCATTCGCGACAGGCGATCTAAACGTCGTCATCCAGAAGTCGACCGACCGCGGCAAGACCTGGGGCCCGATCGTTCACGTCAGCCCGGGCTTTCCCGCCAGCGGCGGCGACAGCGCACCTCTGTTCGTCGAGTCGAACGGCCGCATCGACCTGTCCTACCAGGGTTATCACATCACCAATACGACGACCTACACCATGGACCCCGCCAACACCTACTTCACGTCCTCCGTCGACGGCGGAGCGACGTGGTCCACCCCTGTGCGCTTGGGGCCGCCGAACCTCACGATGTCCCTGTCCGAATGGTGGATCGACGGCGATCTCGGCACCGACTCGGCGGGCAACCTGTACGCGACGTGGGACACACAGGGATCGGAGGATGCCGGCTGGCTGTCGTTCTCGACCAACCATGGCAAGACCTGGTCGGCGCTCGTACGGGTGACCGGGTCCGACGGGAACGCGGTCCACATCATGGAGGTCGCCGTCGGCGGATCTGGAATCGCTTATGTCAGCTGGCTTACCGACGTCTCAGGTGCGTACCAGCTCTTCGTGCGGCCTTACTCGATCGCCAAGGGCTGGCTTAGCGCGCCCATCCTCGTGTCTTCCCAATCCGGCGACGTCTCGGTGTGGCCGGGCGACACGACCGGGATCTCGACGCTGTCGGATACCAAGGTGGTGCTGAG
>JBGPOC010000164.1:0-5751 GCA_041487825.1 Candidatus Dormibacteraceae bacterium
CCTCCCTTTGAAGGAAGGGCTTTGATAAATCTGGCAGGCCCGATCGCGCTTCTGTTTCCGGGCCAGGGCGTGCAGAAGCCCGGAATGGGCAAGAACCTTCATGACCGCTACCCGGCCGCCCGCCGGGCCTTCGAGCGTGCCGAGGAGGTGCTCGACATGCCCATCCGCCGGCTCTGCTTCGAAGGCCCGGTCGAGGAGCTCAATCGGACCGACATCATCCAGCCGTGCGTGATGACCGTCTGCTGGGCGGCGTACGAGGTTTGGCGCGAGAGCTACGGCCTGGAGAACGTGCGCGTCACGGCCGGGCACAGCCTCGGGGAGATCGCGGCTCTCGCGGCCGCCGGTTCGATCCCGTGGGAGACCGCGCTGCTGTTGGTGAAGGAGCGCGGGCGCATCATGGCCCGGTCCGCGGTGGAGCAGCCGGGAGGCATGATCGCGATCGTCGGGCTGGAGGAGGCGCAGGTCGAGGTGATCCGCGAGCAAGCTTCGGCCAAGGGCCAGCTCTGGGTCGCCAACCGCAACGCGGACGTGCAGTTCGTGCTCTCGGGCGAGACCGCAGCCGTCGAGGAGGCGGAGCGGCTGGCGCTGGCGGCCGGCGCGCGCCGCGCGCTGATCCTCACGATTCCTCTGCCCGCGCATACGCCGTTGATGGCGAAGGCTGCTGCGGCTTTCCGAAAGGTGGTGGACAAGCTCCCCCTCAAGACACCGTCGATTCCGATCCTCGCCAACGCGTCAGGCGAGGCGATGCGAACGGTCGCCAGCCTTCAAGATGAGCTGCGCCAGCAGATGCTCCGTCAGGTCGACTGGGCGCGGACCATGGTCTCGATGCGGACCATGGAGGTGCGGACCGTGGTCGAGCTCGGGCCCGGGCGCGTTCTCGCCAGCCTCGCCGCCAAGCACATCCCTGGCGTCGACACGTGGAATGCGGAGGAGCTCTTCATCGACTTTGCCGACCCGGTGACGGCGTGAGCGAGCTCGAGGGCAAGACGGCGCTCGTGACCGGCGGCGGCAAGGGCATCGGCCGCGCCATCAGCCAGGCGCTGGCAGCGATGGGCGCCAAGGTAGCGGTCAACTACCGGTCCGACAAGGTAGCGGCCGAGGAGACGGCGGCCTCATTACCCGGTGGGAGCGCGCACCAGGCCGATGTGGGGGATCCCGCTCAAGTGGAGGCGATGGTCAAGGCGATCGGGCGGGTCGACATTCTCGTCAACAACGCCGGCGCGGTGCGTGACAAGCTGCTGATACAGATGGCGCCCGCGGACTGGGAGGAGCTCATACGCACCGACCTGATGTCGGCCTTCGCGACTACAAGGGCCGCGATCATGTCCGGGATGATGCGGGCTCGATGGGGCCGCATCGTCAACATCTCGTCCATCGTCGGTTTGACAGGCAACGCGGGCCAGTCCAACTACGCCGCCGCCAAGGCGGGCCTGATCGGCTTCACCAAGTCGGTGGCGCGGGAGTACGGGTCGCGGAACATCACGTGCAACGCGGTCGCCCCCGGCTACGTGCGGACCGAGCTCACCAGCTCTTCGCTCACCGACACGATGGTCGAGGAGCTCGTCAAGATGACGCCGATCAAGCGCGAGGGATCGGCGGAGGACATCGCAGGCCTGGTCGCCTTCTTGTGCTCGGAACGCGCGGGATTCATCACCGGCCAGGTGATCGCGGTCGACGGAGGCCTTTCTCTGTGATGGAAGCGGCCAAGAACCGCGCCGACGTGCGGATCGCAGGGGGAAAGCTGCCCCCGATCCCCCTGCCCACCAACTGTCCGGGCTGCGGCGTGGGCCTGGACCACGAAGTCCTCCGGCGGCACACCTACGTCTGCGAGTGCGGTCACCACTTCCGTCTCGGGGCCGACGCGTGGATCGCACTGATCGCCGACCGCGGTTCGTGGAAGGAGCGCTATGGCGACGTTCGTTCCCACGATCTCCTCAACTGGAAGCTGCCCAAGCCGTACCAGGAGACCCTCGAGCAGCTGCGCGACGAGGGGCTGAACGAAGCGGTTCGCACCGGGACGTGCACGCTCGGCGGCCGGGGCATCTGGCTCGCCGTCTTCGACTTCCGATTCGTCGGGGGAACGCTGTCCATCGTCGCCGGCGAGCGCCTGGCACGCGGCATGGAGCAGGCCGCCTCCTCGGGCTTGCCCTACGTGCTGGTGGCCGCGTCCGGAGGCGCTCGCATGCAGGAGGGCGTCCTGGCCCTGATGCAGATGGCCAAGGTCAACGCGACGGTCGGGCGCCTGGACGTCGCCGGCGTTCCCTTCTTCTCGGTCCTCACCGACCCGACGTTCGGGGGCACGGCCGCCTCCCTGGCGCTGCTGGCCGACATCAACATCGCCGAACCCGGCGCTGCGATCGGCTTCACCGGGCCGCGCGTGATCAAGCAGGCGACATACGCGGACCTGCCGGCCGGATTCCAGAGCGCCGACTTCCAGCTGGCCCGGGGACAGGTCGACATGGTGGTGCCGCGGCCTGAGCTGCGGCGCTTGCTGGCGCACCTGCTGGAGATCTACCCGTGATCCACGGCAGGCGCCCGGAGGAGACGACCCTCACCGTGTGGCAGGTGGTCGAGCTGGCACGCCACCCAGACCGCCCGTACTCGCTCGACTACATCCGCCGCATGGCCCCGGATTTCATCGAGCTTCATGGCGACCGGATCTCGGGCGACGATCCGGCGCTGGCCGGCGGAGTCGGGACCTGGCATGGCCGCACCACCATGTTCCTCGGACACCAGAAGGGTCGCAGTCTCAAGGAGCGCGTGGCGCGCAACTGGGGGATGATGCACCCCGAGGGGTACCGCAAGGCCATACGGCTGGCGCAGCACGCCGCCAAGTTCAACTTCCCGATCGTCTGCCTGATCGACACCCCCGGCGCCTACCCCGGCGCCGGCGCCGAAGAGCGGGGCATCGCAGCCGCGATCGCGCGGGCGATCATGGAATGGTTCCGGATTCCGGTGCCGATCGTGGCGGCCGTCATCGGCGAAGGCGGGAGTGGCGGCGCCCTGGGGATGGGCGTCGCGGACCGGGTGATCATGCTGGAGAACTCGATCTACTCGGTGGCCTCACCGGAGGCCGCGGCTTCCATCGTCTGGCGCGACAACACCCGAAAGGTGGAGGCGGCCGAGCAGCTGCAGCTCACGTCGCGCGACCTGCTCGCGATGGGCGTGGTCGAGGAGGTGGTGACCGAGCCGGAGGGCAGCGCCCGCGTGGATTACGCCGCCACCGCCGTGGCGCTCGACGAGGCACTGCACCGCCACCTGGTCCAGCTACTGGCCCAGCCCACCGCCGACCTGCTCCAGCACCGTTACGAGCGGTTCCGCTACATCGACTCGCTGATCGCGGCTGAGCCGCAGTTCGGCCCGAAAATCTAAAAGCGCGGGGGAGCCAGGCCTCCCCCGCGGGACCCCCACCCTCCCAACCACGCATGGAGGCGTTTGGCAGATGAACGACTGGGTGACGGCCGGGGTAAACCCGGCCTACTTGCCACCTCCGGACTTGATATGAGGCTGGTCGTCCAGCGCGTGACGTCCGGCTCCGTCACCTGGGAGGACGCCGGCAACCGGCACAGCGCAACCATCGGGCTCGGGCTCGTGTTGTTGGTGGGCGCAGGTCCAGATGACGATGAATCGACCGTTCGGCGCATGGCGGACAAGGTGATCGACCTTCGCGTCTTCGCCGACGAGGCGGGGAGGATGAACCTGAGCCTGGTCGACGTGCACGGCTCGGCGCTTATCGTCTCTCAGTTCACCCTTTTCGCTGACATGAGTCGCGGCCGCCGGCCCAGCCTTCTGGGCGCGGGAGACCCCAAGCGGGCCGAGGATCTCTACCTCGCCTTCGTCCAGCGATTCCGCGACCGTGGAATAGAGACCGGCACAGGAAGCTTTGGCGCTGTGATGCAGGTCTCGATCGAAAACGACGGTCCGGTCACTCTCGTGCTCTCGTCGGATGAGTGGCCGACCCGTGTCTGACACGCGCCGCGCACTCCTGCCCTACCTGGCGTTCGCGGCGCTCGCCCTGCTCTGGGGCTTCTCATTCCTCCTGATCAAGGTCGCGGTCCACGACTTCGGTCCGACCACCCTCGTGCTCATACGCTCGGTCGCAGGCACGCTAGCGGTGGCCCTGATCGTTCGTGCGATGGGCCGCCCGCTGTTCGGCAAGGGCTGGAGGGGCCTGATCCTCCCCTTCGTCATCATGGCGATCACGGGAGGCACCTTCCCCTGGATCGCCATCGCCTGGGGTGAGGAGCGCATCTCCAGCGGCCTGGCCAGCATCCTGAACTCGACCACGCCGCTCTGGACGGCGGTGCTCATCTTCTGGGTCATACCGACCGAGCGGCCGAGCATCGTGAACTACGCTGGGGTGCTGGTCGGGCTCACGGGAGTGGCCATCCTGGTCGCGCCTGACCTCTCGTCCGGCGGCCTCGGTGGCGACGTCTTCGGCGCACTGGCGGTCGTGCTCGCCTCCCTTTCCTACGCGATCAGCGCCCTGTACCAGCGCCGGAAGCTGCGCGGCGTCAGCGTCTACGATGTGAGCCTTGGGCAGCTCGCGGCGACTGCGATCATCGGCCTTCCGATCGCCGCGCCGTCGCTTCCCAGCGCGCACTTCACGCTGCCGTCGACGCTGGCCGTGGTGGCGCTCGGAATGGGCGGCTCTGGCGTGGCCTACCTGCTCTACTACTACATCCTGAACAGGATCGGACCGGTGCGGGCCACCGGCGTCACGCTGCTCGTGCCCGTGACTGCGGTGTTCTGGGGCGTTGTGCTGCTTCACGAGTCGCTCAGCCTTCCGATCATCGCCGGCATGGCGGTAATCCTCGCCGGCATCGTGCTCACCAACCTCGGCCGGCGTGCGGCAAGCCCGGAGAAATCTAAGCCCGAGACGGCAGCGGCTTGACGGGATTCGTCGACGCCCACATTGCGGAGGTCCGAAGCGCCGCCGGTCGTATCCGGCCCTACGTCCGCCGCACGCCGACGCTCACGACGGACCTCGATGCGGACCTGCGGCTGAAGGCCGAATGCTTTCAGGCCACCGGATCCTTCAAGGTCCGGGGCGCCTTCAACGCGGTGCTGTTGAAGATGGCCCGCGAGCCCCGGCCGGCCGGCGTGATCGCGGTGAGCTCGGGCAACCACGCGCAGGCCGTGGCGCTGGCGGCCCGGACCGTCGGCATTGCGGCCCTGATCCTCATCCCGGAAGACGCCAACCCCGCGAAGGTCAACGCCACGCGCGCGCTTGGCGCAGAGGTGATCCAGGAGGGCGTCACGTTCGCCAACCGCGAGCAGCGCCTGCATGAGGTGATGGCCGAGCGCGGCTACTCGCTCGTCCACCCGTTCGACGACTGGGACGTGATCCACGGCCAGGGGACGGCCGCCATGGAGATGCTCGAGGACGAGCCGGCGCTCGAGGTCGTCGCAGCCCCGATCGGCGGCGGTGGTCTGCTGTCCGGCAGCGCCATCGCTGCAAAAAGCAACAACGCGGCGATCCGGGTCGTCGGTGTCGAGCCGGCCGGCGCCGACGACGCGTACCAGAGCTGGAAGGCCGGCGCCATCCGCAGCCTCGTCACTCCCCCGACCACGATCGCCGACGGCGTTCGCGCCATGTCCATCGGGCAGCGGACGTTCGAGGTGATGTTCGCGAACGGGCTGGTGGACGAGATCGTCACCGTCACCGAGGAGGAGATTGCGATGGGCGTGCGGGTTGCCTGGACCCGCCTTCACATCGCGCTCGAGCCGACCGGGGCGCTGCCGCTGGCG
>JBGPOC010000165.1:0-5707 GCA_041487825.1 Candidatus Dormibacteraceae bacterium
AGCGCCGTGAGGAGTTCATCCTCCGCAGGGTCCGCGCCGGGCGAACGCGGATCCCAGTCGGCGGCGGGACGTGGCTCGCGTGTCGAGGCTATGTACGGGACGTGGCGCGTGGTGCCCGCCTCACGCTCGAATCGTCCGCCGCGCGCGGCGAGGTGCTGAATCTCTGCGAGGACCGCACGTTTTCGATTGGGATATGGAGCCGCATGATCATCGACGCGGCCGGCTCGCTGGCAGAGCTGGTTCGAGTGGCGGACGATCTGCTCCCAGAGGACTTGAAGCCGACCGGCACGATGCCCCAGCACATCGTCGCCAGTGCAGGCAAGGCTCGCGGCTTGCTCGGTTGGACAACGTCGGAACCCGCCGCGTGCCTGCGAACAACTGTGGCATGGCACCTCGCGAATCCGCCGCCAGAGCCTGACCTCGACTTCCACGCCGACGACCGGGCGCCCGCGGCCGGGTCGATCCAAACCCCGACAGACCAGAGGGTCTAACCTGATTCGTTACTGATGAGCCGCCGCTACCGGCCGTTTGATCCCTTCGAACGTGGCGGCCCGTTCGAGGGGGCGAGGGAGATTCGCTTCACGCGCCCTCCGCGCCGCTTCTGGATCGGCGCTGCGCTGTTCGGCCTCGCTCTGCTCGTCTTCGTGTTCGCCAGCCCGATCATTTGGTTCATCACCGAGCGCCAGTGGTACGCGGCGCTTGGCTACCAGGACGTGTTCACGACCCAGTGGATCCTGCAGACCTTCTTGTTCGTCGGGAGCCTCGCAATCTCCTTCCTCTACCTGGCGGCGAACGTAGTGGTGGCCCTGCGGGTGCGCTCAGGGCCGGGGCTGCGTGCCGTCGGGATCAGACGCGCGATCGTCCGCAGTCCGACCGGCGGGATAGCCCTCGCAGCGGCCGCCCTGGTGGCGCTGATCCTTTCCGGAGGCGCCGGCAGCCAATGGTCGAGCCTCGCCCTCTTCCAGCACGCCTCGGCGACCGGGATCAAGGACCCCATCCTCGGCCAGGACGTCTCGTTCTACCTGCTCACCCTGCCCTTCCTGCATTCGATTGCGAACTGGGCGCTGGGGCTGGGCTTCATGTCGCTGCTCGTCATTGGAGCGCTGTATGCATGGCGGGGAGACGCATTCGACCTCAACCTCAGCCCTCCCGCGATCGCCCATCTCTCAGCGCTGCTGGCGATGTTCGCGCTGGTGCTCTCGGGCTGGATGTGGCTCGGCCGCTACGACCTGCTCTTCGCCCACAACAGCCCCACCGTGTGGGGCGCGGCCTACACCGACGTCCACGCGAGGCTCCCCCTGTTCACGTTCCAGGCCGGCGCCGGAGTTGTGCTGGCCGGCGCTCTTTTTGCGAACCTTTGGCTGCGCCGCCTGTGGCTGCCGGTGACCGCCGCCGGCGCCTGGATGCTGTTGCTGATCGTCGGCCAGGTCTACCCGTCGATCATCCAGAACTTCTTTGTAAACCCGAGCGCGCAGTCGTATGAGCTGCCGTACATCGAGCATGAGATCGCCGGCACACGAGCGGCCTATGGACTCACCAACGTGACCGTGAGCAATTTCACCGGCGATCAGCCACTGACACTGAAAGACGTCCAGAACGACCAGGTGACCGTCAACAACCTGCGGCTGTGGGACTACGCGCCACTCAAGGACACGTACGAGCAGCAGCAGACGATCCGGACCTACTACTCGTTCAAGGGGATCGACATCGACCGCTATACGATCGCGAACGCGTATCAACAGCTGGAGATCAGCGCGCGGGAGCTCGACATCTCGAAGCTGTCGCAGGCGGCCCAGAACTGGGTCAACCAGCACCTTCAGTACACGCACGGCTACGGTGCAGCAGCCAGCCCTGTCAACGCCGTCGTCGGGCAGGGCCTGCCGGACTATGTCGTCGGCGACGTTCCACCCGCCGGACCGCTGAAGATCACACAGCCTGCGATCTACTTCGGGGAGCTCACGAACAACTACGCGCTTGCACCGTCCAACACGCGGGAGTTCGACTTCCCGCAGGGCAGCCAGGATGTCTTCACGACATACACCGGCACCCACGGAGTCCCAATGACACCCGTGAACCGCGCGCTCTGGGCACTCAGGCTCCAGGATTTCAACCTGCTCGTATCGCCGCAGGTCACCAGCCAGACAGAGCTGCTCTACCGCCGAACAATCCTCGACCGGGCCCGGTCGCTCGCGCCGTTCCTGACCTTCGACCAGGACCCTTACGTGGTCGTGGTGGACGGCCGCATGTACTGGATCCTAGACGCGTACACCACCGGCACAACCTACCCGTACTCGCAATCGAGCACATTCCAGCCCACGTCAACGGCGTTCGATATCAACTACGTCCGCAACTCGGTAAAGGTCGTGATCGACGCTTACGAAGGCACCGCGGATTTCTACGTGATGGACCCCACCGATCCGATCATCAAGGCCTACCAGGCGACATTCCCCTCCCTGTTCAAGCCGATCGACGCCATGCCTGCCGGGCTGCGTGCACACCTGCGGGTGCCGGTCGACCTGTTCAACGCCCAGGTCGAGATCTACGCGACGTATCACATCACCGACCCGAAGGTCTTCTTCGCCCGTGAGGACGTGTGGGCCATTCCGACGGCACAGACCGCGCCGGGATCAGCCGCCGCGCCGGTCGAGCCCTATTACGTGCTCTTCCGCCTTCCAGGCGAGACCACCCCCGAGTACTTGTTGATCATGCCGTTCACCCCGCGCGGCAAGGACAACCTGGTCTCCTGGGTGGCCGCGAGAAATGACGGATCGAACTACGGCCGGTACGTGTCCTACGTGTTGCCTAAGGACAAGGTCATCTACGGTCCGCAGCAGATCGCCAGCCTCATCAACCAGGAGCCCGCCATCTCTCGCGACTTCACGCTCTTTCACGGCACCGGATCGCAGGTCCAGCAGGGCAACCTGCTCGTCGTGCCGATTGGCAACTCGTTCTTGTACTTCGAACCGATCTATCTTCGAGCCACATCGGGAACCGGTCTTCCCGAGCTGAAAAAGGTGATCCTGGCGGACCAGTCGGAGGTCGTTTACACAGACACTTTGCAGCAAGCGATCGATCAGCTTGTCGGGACGACGACCGCGCCACCGCCCACGACCACACCGCCGACGACGTTCACGGCGGCGCAGGTCGCCAAGATCGCCGACCTGGTGACACAGGCCAACGCACACTATGCCGCGGCATACGCCGCGCTCAAATCCGGAGACCTGACGACCTACGCGTCGGAGATGGTCCAGGTCGGCAACATCCTGCAGCAGCTGCAGGCCCTGACCGGCACCACCCAACCGAAGACCTCCCCCACCCCAACGCCCCGAGTCTCTCCGTCACCCAGTCCTTAACCCGTCCAGTTAGCTGTAGCTAGCGCGGCAGGGTTGGCCGGGGTCTCCCCGGCCATATCTTTGTCTCTGCTGACTCCCAAACGCGGCCGGGAGAAACTGGTCCTGAATTAATCCCATCGATATATCGGAAAGAGAGCAGGCGCGCGCGAAGAGCCCGCCGATGAGAGGGAACCATCCGGGTGCCCTCTCATAATTCACCCAGCCCTTAGGGGGACGAACCGCACCGGGAAAAGCGAGCGCGACGACAGCGCGCCCGCGTGCAGCTCGTAGAGGCGCAGGTCCTGGTGCTCGTCGGCCGAGCTTCCGATCGGGATAACGAGCCGGCCTCCCGGGGCGAGCTGTTCGACCAGGGCCGGCGGGAGCTCCGGCGCGGCGCAGGCGACCAGGATGACGTCGTAGGGAGCCGCCACAGGCCAGCCACGGCTGCCGTCCGCAACCGCCACTTCGACGTTGGCGAAACCGAGGCGCACGAGCCTCTCAGAGGCACGCTCGGCCAGCGCCGCCTCCCTTTCGAGCGTCACGACCTTGCGACAGAGACGGCTGAGGACCGCGGCCTGGTAGCCCGAGCCGGTGCCCACCTCGAGCGCAACGTCGTCGCGGCCGGGCCTGACCGCCTGGGTCATGAGCGCGACGACAAGCGGCTGGGAGATGGTCTGGCCGCACTCGATGGACAGGGCGCGGTCCTCGTAGGCATGGCGCCGGAGCCTCTCAGAGAGGAACTCTTCCCGCGGGATCGCCGACATCACCGCGAGCACGCGCTCGTCCGTGACGCCATTGGGCAGCAGTTGTTCGGCAACCATCCTCTGCGCCGCTGTGCTCATGAGTTGTGCCCGGAATCGAGAGTACAATCTCGTTGCTTCCTTTGGCGTCGTCTGCCCAACCTTACGTTCCTCACAAATGGCGCCGCCCCGTCAGACAGCGCTCGCGCCTGGTCAGACGCACGGGTCCGGCACACGCACGTGTTGAATTCGCCCACCACTCCGAGCAGGAGTTCGCTCGTTTCCTGGACTACTACCGGATTCGTTGGGTCTACGAGCCCGTTTCGTTTCCCATCGGGTGGGAGGGAGAGCGGGTCGCCGAGATGTTCACGCCCGACTTCTACCTACCCGAGCACGATCTCTACCTCGAGCTCACGACGATGAAGCAATCGTTGGTGACGCCGAAGAATCGCAAGGTGCGCCTGCTGCGCGAGCTCTATCCGGACGTCAACGTCAGGCTGCTCTACAGAAAGGACTATCAACAACTCCTGGCCAAGGCCGGTTATGGCGCGGCAGAGGTCCAGAACCTGCGCAAGCAGGACATCGGGGACATCGTCATCTCACCAGTCGAGCTCGAGAGCCGCGTGCGCGCGCTGGCCAGGAAGATCACGCGCGACTACGCCGGATGCTCGATCGTCCTCGTCGGCGTGCTCAAGGGCATCACATTCTTCCTGGCCGACCTGGCGCGCCAGGTCAAGGTCCCCTTCGTGATCGACTACGTGGACCTCAGGAGGTTTGCAGGTGCGCAGCCGCGCGAACGGGTGCGCATCGCGCGCGACCTCGACTATCCGATCGAGGGCCGTCACGTCCTGGTGGTGGAGGACATCGTGAACACCGGTCTCACTCTCGACTACCTGCTGTCCGAGCTGCGACAGCGAGGTCCGGCGTCGGTCGAGGTCGTGACCTTGCTGGATCGCCCAAACCGGCGCCTGGTCGAGGTCCCGGTGCGTTACGTGGGCTTTCAGATCCCCACCGACTATGTCGTCGGCTATGGGCTGGACTATCGCGAGCTGTACCGCAACCTTCCATTCATCTGCACGTTGCGGTCCAGCCTTTACGAGATCGACGCCGCGACGGCAGCGAGCCCTAAGCCGGCCGAGGTCGAGACTTAGAGACCGCAGCGCTACTCGAGCGGTTGCTCGAGTGGATGGCCCGGCAGGATTTCGGCACCCTCAGCGCCGGCGAGCCCAGCCTTCTTCGCCAGGTCGAAGAGATCGTGGTCGAGAGCCACCGGACGCTGCACGAGGCGCAAGGCCTGGCCTGGTCGAAGCCCTTGGCGTATCGCTGGCTGCGGTTCGAGGACCCCATGCCGGTGGCCCGCCTGCAGGAAGGGGTGAAGAAGCTGGGGGGCAGGGCCGCGAGCTTCGACGCCGGTGCTGTGGAAAAAGCTTGCAAGGATGCCGCAAAAGTCGGCTTTTCGTATTGATGAGCGGGTGTGCAGGGGCTGTGCAAAACGATGCCCCAAGCGACCTTCCTGTTTACCCTGAAGTCCCCTATGCGTTTTTCGGTTTCCACCCCGGCTTGCGCCGGACCTTCCACCTACTCGACGTTCGGTATCCTCAGGTTTACCGTACTCAGCCGCTTGGGGCGTCGCGA
>JBGPOC010000166.1:0-5660 GCA_041487825.1 Candidatus Dormibacteraceae bacterium
CAGCACTACATGGACGGGACGCCGCAGGGCGAGGCCCGGCTCGAGAACCTCAACGAGCTGCGCGGGCTCGCGGAGAGCTTCGACGATCGGGCGCCCGACCAGGGCCTGGAGGATTTCCTCGCCGAGGTCGCGCTGGTGTCCGACGTCGACGCGTACGACGAGAACGGCGAGGGCGTCACCCTCATCACGCTGCACATGGTCAAGGGCCTGGAGTTCCCGGTCGTGTTCATGGTGGGGATGGAGGAGGGCCTGCTGCCGCACCAGCGCGCGCTGGACGAGCGCGAGGAGAATCCATCAGCCGTGGGCGCCGCCACGGAGATGGCCGAGGAGCGGCGCCTCTGTTACGTGGGGATGACCCGGGCCAAGGACCGCCTGTACCTGAGCTGCGCGTTCCGGCGCCACCTGTACGGGCGCTCGCAGCCGGCGTTCCCGAGCCGGTTTCTGACTGAGATCCCGCAGTCGATGCTGTCGGCTCCGCGTGGCAGCGCGCCCGTGGCGCCCCCGCGACAGGGCTACAAGGAGCGTTACCAGGAGCTCCAGGTGCAGGCTGCGCCGGCCGCTCCCCCAGTCCAGCGGTTCGCCAGCGGCGATCGCGTGTCGCACCCCGCGTTCGGCAGCGGCACGGTGGTCAAGAGCACCCTGACCCGCACGGACGAGGAGCTGGTCATCAAGTTCGACAAGGTTGGCCTCAAGATCCTCTCCGGGATGATCGCGCCTCTCACGAAATGAGCAAGCGGAAGCGCACGGTCGACCCGGCTGCGAGGGCAAACGAGCTTCGCGAGTTGATCCGCAAGCACGAGCACGCCTACTACGTGCTGGACATGCCGGAGATCTCCGACACCGAGTTCGACGCCCTGTATCTCGAGCTTCGACGGCTCGAGGAGCAGCATCCCGAGCTCGTGACGGCCGATTCGCCCACCCAGCGCGTTGGAGGAGAGGCATCAGAGCAGTTCGCCAAGGTGCGGCACCGCTCGCCGATGCTGAGCCTGCAGAACGCGTTTGACGAGACCGAGATTCGAGCCTTCGACAAGCGGGCGCGTGCGGCCGTGGGTGAGGATGTCAAGTACTGCGCCGAGCTCAAGATCGACGGGCTGGCGATGAGTCTCACCTATGAGAAAGGGCGGCTCGTGCGAGCTGCCACTCGTGGTGACGGCTCCGTCGGAGAGGACGTCACCGCCAACGTGCGAACGATCCGAAGCGTGCCGCTCGCCATCACCTCGGTCGCCGGCCTGCCGGACGTCTTTGAGGTGAGGGGCGAGGTGTATTTTCCGATCGCGGCGTTCGAGAAGCTGAACCGCGAGATTGAGGCACAGGGCAAGCCGCGGTTCGTGAACCCGCGCAACACCGCGGCGGGCAGCGTGCGGCAGATCGACCCGAACGTCACCAAGAGTCGCGACCTCCAGACCTACATGTACATGCTCGACCCGCCAGGGCCGTGCCGCTCGCAGTGGGAGGTGCTCCGCACCCTCGAGAAGATGGGCTTCCGGGTCAACAAGCAACGGCGCCGGCTGGCGTCGATCGAGGAGGTCATCGAGTATCACGCCGAGTGGCAGCGCAAACGCCACGCGCTCGAACACGAGATCGACGGCGTGGTCATCAAGGTCGACCGCTTCGACCAGCAGCTGGAACTCGGATTCGTGGCGCGGTCGCCGCGCTGGGCGATCGCGTTCAAGTACGCACCGGAGCAGGCCGAGACCGAGGTCGAGGCGATCGAATGCTATGTGGGTCGCACCGGGGTGCTCACTCCAGTCGCGCACGTCAAGCCCGTGATCGTCGGCGGCGTCACCGTGCGCAACATCACTATGCACAACGAGGCGCAGGTCAACGAGAAGGGCGTGTACGTCGGGGCGCGCGTGGTCATCCACCGCGCGGGTGACGTGATCCCCGAGATCGTCAGCGTCAAGGATCCGAAAGAGGGCTGGCGCATGCCGGCCAAGTGCCCGGTGTGCGGGGGAGAGGTGGTTCGCGAGGAGCCGTACATCGCGCACCGCTGCATCAACCCGTTCTGTGCCGCGCAGCGCCTGGAGAGGATGCGCCACTTTGCAAGCCGCGGCGCCTTCAACATCGAGGGCCTCGGCTACGCCACCCTGACCCAGATCATCGAGCAAGGTTGGGCCGAGGACCCAAGCGACCTGTACGGCCTCACCAAGGAGCAGGTGATGCAGCTCGACGGGTTCGCCGACAAGTCTGCGCAGAACCTCGTCGATCGCATCGCGGAGAGCCGCCGGCCGCAGCTGGGCGCGTTCCTCTACGCGTTGGGCATACCCCAGGTGGGAGGTGCGACGGCGGACCTGCTCGCCGCGCACTTCGGCTCGATCGAGAGACTGCGGGCCGCCGGCGAGGAGGAGCTGCTTCGGGTCGAGGGTGTGGGTCCCAACATGGCCCGCGAGGTCAGGCTCTATTTCGAGGGAAAGGGAGGCGAGCTGGTCGACCGGCTGCTCAAGGCCGGGGTCGAGCCACAGGCGATTGAGGCGCCGAGGGACGGTCCATTTTCCGGGAAGTCATTTGTCTTCACGGGCACGCTCGAGACGATGAGCCGGCCCGACGCCGAAGCGCTCGTCCGGCGCCTGGGCGGGAAGGCGGCCTCGAGTGTCAGCTCCAAGACCGACTACGTGGTGGCGGGCCCGGGCGCGGGGTCGAAGCTGGAGCGGGCGCAAAAGCTGAAGTTAGCAATCCTGGACGAGGAGCAATTCCTATCCCTGGTCCAAGGCATGAAGTAGGTCCGCCTCCCCGCTCGCGGGGAGGTGGCGCGAAGCGCCGGAGGGGCTGGCAGCCAACGACAGCCAAGGTTTGGCGATCTTCTAGACTCCCCTGGTGCAAGTTGCACCCGACCTCCGGCCGCGCGAGGCCGCGGCCAAGCCATTCACCCAACCCTGGGTCAGCGTCGCGCTGCTGATCGGCGCCGCCATAGCCCTTGGTTGGGCGACCTTCCTGGTCCAGTTCCGCAACGAGCCTTCCGCCATCGGTCCGACCAAGGCCGCGCTGGTTGCCTGGTTCGGCGTCTCCCTGGCGAGCGCCGTCCTGGCGGTGCCCGCGGCAGCCATGCTTCTCCGCCGCAACGGCCCTGGCCGCCCGCTCGCCTGGATCGTGGCGATCCTCCAGACCGCGAGCTGCATTGGCGCGATCGCCGGCGTCCCCGCGCTCATCGGCCTGTGGTCGAGTCGCAGGTAGATCAAGTCCAAACCCAATCTCCCTCCCCCTTGAGGGGTGAGGGCTAGGGGAAAGGGGCGTTGGCCTGCATGTCCGCCCTTCAGAGGGTGAGGGGCTCGGTCGCCCGATGAGCGTGTCCTAAGCTACTTCGGTGTCACTCACACCCGACCAGGTGCGCCACGTCGCGATGCTTGCGCGCATCGGGCTCGAGCCCGGCGATGAGGAGTTCTACGCCGAGCAGCTGAGCGGCATCCTCGCGCACATCGACCGCCTGCAGCAGGTCGACACAGACGACATCCCGCCGACCGCACAGGTGGTCGAGATCGTCAACCAGCTCCGCGAGGACGAGCCGCGCCCCGGCCTCACCCAGTCCGACGCGCTGTCCAACGCGCCGTCCCCCTATGACGGTTTCTTCCGCGTGCCCTCCATCCAGGAAGAGAGCTGATGGACACCACCAGGCTGACGGTCGGCGAGCTGTCGCGGCTACTGCAGCGTCGCGAGCTGTCCGCCGCCGACCTGCTCTCGGAACACATGGAGCGCATCGACAACGTCGACCAGGACGTCAAAGCGTTCCTACGCCTCACGCCCGATCTGGCCACGGAGCAGGCGGCGGCGGCCGACCGCGCCCTCAAGTCGGGCGACGCCGGGCCGCTGGCGGGAATCCCGCTGGCCGTGAAGGACGTGCTGTGCGTTCGTGGGATCGAGACCACCGCCGGCTCGCAGATCCTGCGGGGCTTCAAGCCTCCCTACACGGGAACGGCGGTGGGGCGCTTGTTCGCGGCCGGGGCGGTGATGGTCGGGGTGACGAACTGCGACGAGTTCGCGATGGGCAGTTCCACGGAGAACTCCGGGTACTTCGCGACCCACAACCCCTGGGCGCTCGACCGCGTGCCGGGCGGCAGCTCGGGCGGGAGCGCGGCGGCCGTCGCTGCGGGAGAGGCGGTGGTGAGTGTCGGCACCGATACAGGCGGGTCGATCCGTCAGCCCGCGGCGCTCACTGGCGTGGTGGGGATGAAGCCGACGTACGGGCGCGTCAGTCGCTACGGCCTGATCGCCTTTGCGTCGAGCCTCGACCAGATCGGCCCGTTCGCGCGCTCGGTCGAGGATGCCGCGATTGTGCTGGAGGCGATGTCGGGGCGCGATCCCCTCGACGCCACGTCCTCCGACCGGCCGAATGACGTGCGTCGCGATTTCGATGCGGGCGTGAAGGGTATGAGGCTCGGCGTGCCGCGCGAGTACTCCGAGGTGGAGGGCATCGAGCTGGGCGTGAAGGCTGCGATCGCCGAAGCGATCAAATCGCTGGAGAAGGCCGGCGCGGAGATCGTCGACGTGACGCTGCCGCACACCGATTACGGCCTTGCCGCCTACTACATCATCGCCCCGGCTGAGTGCTCGTCCAACCTGGCGCGATTCGACGGGGTCAAGTACGGCCTGTCCGACCAGGACGCCGCGAACATCACAGACGCCTATATGCAGACGCGCCGCCGGGGGTTCGGGACTGAGGTGCGGCGCAGGGTCATGCTGGGCACGTACGCACTGTCGAGCGGCTACTACGACGCGTACTACCTCAAAGCGCAGAAGATCCGAACCCTGATCAAGCGCGATTTCGACGCCGCGTTCGAGAAGTGCGACGCGATCGTCAGCGCGACCTCGCCGACGGTCGCGTTCCCGCTCGGATCGCGCACGCAGAACCCGCTGTCGATGTACCTCTGCGACGTGCTCACGCTGGGAGGCAACCTCGCGGGGCTGCCAGGAATCAGCGTGCCGTGCGGGCTGTCGGAGGGCCTGCCGGTCGGACTGCAGGTGCTGGCGCCACAGTGGCGCGAGGACGTCGCATTACGCGTTGCCCGAGCGTACGAGGTGGCGAGCGGAATCATGGCCGAGGTCGCACCCCTTTGACCCGGGAGCTCCCTCTCCCCGTTCGGGGAGAGGGTTGGGGAGAGGGGCGTTGACCTGGGAGGTCGTCATCGGGATGGAGGTCCACGTCCAGCCGAGCACTCGCACGAAGATGTTCTGTGGATGCGCCGTGGGCCGGCTCGGGGATCCGCCGAACTCGAACGTGTGCGAGATCTGCACCGGAATGCCAGGCGTGCTGCCCGTGATCAACAAGGCGGCGGTCGAGGCATGCCTCAAGACGGCGCTGGCGCTCGATTGCGAGATCCCGCGCCACACCAAGTTCGATCGCAAGAACTACATGTATCCGGACCTGCCGAAGGGCTACCAGATCAGCCAGTACGACCTGCCCATGAGCCGCGACGGCCACCTCGACCTCGGCGGCCGCCGCGTGCGCATCCGGCGCGTTCACCTTGAAGAGGACACGGGCAAGCTGATCCACGCGGGCGACAAGCTGCACGTGGCGAAGGAGTCGTTCGTCGATCTCAACCGCGCGGGCGTGCCGCTGATGGAGATCGTCAGCGAACCCGACCTCCGGTCGGCCGACGAGGCCCGTGATTATGCGGTGGCCCTGCGCACGCTGCTGCGCACCATCGGCGCGTCGGAGGCGGAGATGG
>JBGPOC010000167.1:0-5656 GCA_041487825.1 Candidatus Dormibacteraceae bacterium
GAGACCCTGTTCGACGGGATCCCCCTCGGCGAGATCACGACCTCGATGACCATCAACTCGCCGGCCGCGATCTTGCTCTGCATGTACATCGCAGTCGCCGAAAAGCAGGGCGTGCCTGCGTCAGCGCTCGGGGGCACGCTCCAGAACGACATCCTCAAGGAGTTCATCGCTCAAAAGGAGTTCATCTTTCCTCCGGCGCCTTCCATGCGACTGGTCGTGGACTCAATCGAGTACTGCGCCACGGAGGTGCCGAAGTGGAACACCATCTCGATTTCCGGTTACCACATACGGGAAGCGGGTTCGACGGCCGCCCAGGAGCTTGCCTTCACGCTCGCCGACGGCATGGCATACGTCGATGCATGCCTCGAGCGGGGGATGCGGATCGACGACTTCGCGTCGCGCCTGTCCTTCTTCTTCGATGCCCACATCGACTTCTTCGAGGAGATCGCCAAGTTCCGCGCCGCGCGCCGCATCTGGGCTCGCTGGATGCGCGATCGCTACGGCGCACAAGACGAACGATCCCTGAAGCTGCGGTTCCATACGCAGACCGCAGGAGTGTCGCTGACCGCCCAGCAGCCCGAGCTCAACATCGCCCGAACGGCGATCGAGGCCCTGGCCGCGGTCCTGGGCGGCACCCAGTCCCTGCACACCAACGCCATGGACGAGGTGCTTGCGCTGCCGACCGACAAGGCCGCCCGGCTCGCTCTGCGCACGCAACAGCTCCTCGCTTACGAAACCGGAGTCGCCAACACCATCGACCCCCTTGGAGGCAGTTACTTCATAGAGGCGTTGACGGACGAGATGGAGCGGAAGGCCGAGGTCTACTTCAAGCGCATCGAGGAGTTGGGGGGCGTGATCCCGGCGATCGAGGCAAGCTTCTTCCAGAAGGAGATCGCCGACGCCGCCTTCCAGTACCAGCAGGAGCTCGAGCAGAAGCGGAGGCTGATGGTCGGCGTGAACGAGTTCACCGTCGACGACGAGGAGCCGATGGAGATCCTGCGTATCGACCCCAGGCTGGAGGGCGAGCAGGTGGCGCGCGTTCAAGAGGTGCGACGTAAGCGAGACCAGGCGAGGTGCTCAAAAGCCCTGGCCAGCCTCCGCAAGGCCGCGGCCGGCACCGACAACCTGATGCCGCACATCCTGGAGGCCGTCCGCGCATATGCGACGGAAGGCGAGATCATGAACACCCTGATCGAGGTGTTCGGCATCTACACAGAAAAGGCGGTGATCTAGGTGTCGGTGCACACCGCAGTGAGGCCGGTTCGGATCCTGGTCGCCAAGGTCGGACTTGACGGCCACGACCGCGGTGTCAAAGTCGTGGCGCGAGCCCTGCGCGACGCCGGCTACGAGGTCATCTACACCGGCTTGCGGCAGACGCCGGAGATGGTGGTGGACGCAGCACTCCAGGAGGACGCCCAGGTGATCGGCCTATCGATCCATTCCGGCGCGCACATGACGTTGTTTCCGGCTGTCGTGCAGGAGCTGAAACGGCGCAAGGCGACCGACATCATCGTGTTCGGCGGCGGCATCATCCCGGAAGACGACATTGCGGCCCTGAAGAAGCGGGGTGTGGCGGAACTGTTCACGCCCGGCACCCCGCTCCAGGAAATCGTCGACTGGCTGCGCAAGCGGTTCCCCAAAGGGGCGACCTAACCGCTCCGAGCGCTACCCCCGCAGCACCACCGTTCCGGCGATCTTGTCGGCCCAGCCCTGCTTGCGCGAATCGAACGCGACCCAGATCACGCCGATAGCGCAGACGGCGAAGGCAAGCAGCAGGCCAACCCAACGGATGGCCGCTTTGGCAAGGGGGATCGGCTGGCCGGTGGTGGCGTCGGCGACGCGCATCCCAAAGATGCGCTGCCCGAGGCTCGCCCCCATGTAGGTCCAAAGCCCAATGAAATAGAGCGCGCTGATGATCAGCTCGATCCCGCTTCCGGCGCGGTACGACGGGCTGTTGAGATACGACGAGCTGAAATCGGCGTAGTGCACGCCGAACGGCACGCTGAAGATTCCGGCGACGATGCCGATGATGATGCCGTCGATGATGTAGGCGACAACCCGGATCCAGAAGCCGCCGTAGGTGGTCTGCGAGGCGTAGGCGGTCGGGGCGGGGTACGCGGGCGGGTAGCGGGCCGGCATCTGCGGCGGCGGGGGCGGGGAGTAGCCGCCGGCCGGTGGGGGAGGAGGTGGTGGCGGGGTGTAGCCACCTGGCGGCGGTGGCGGCGGCGGAGTGTAGCCGCCCGGTGGCGGCGGGGGAGGCGGTGGGTTCTGCATGCCTTGACCTCCTGCTTAATCAGTGCCGGTTCGCGGGAATCGCTCTGCGCGGTATCATAACGACGCCTCTCCACCCCGAGGCCCAACCATGCAGCTGAAAGCCTCCACCCGCACGCTCCTCGGCAAGCGCTCGCGCCGGCTCCACGGCGAGGGCAAGCTGGCCGCGGTCGTCTACGGGCACAACACGGCCGCGACGGCGCTGGTGCTCGACCGGCTGGAGTTCCAGAAGGTGTTCGTCAAGTCAGGACGCACGAAGCTGGTCGACCTGATCGTCGATGGCGACCGGTCCGAGAAGGTGCTCGTCCGTGAGATCCAGACGCACCCTCGGCGCCTCGGCCCGATCCACGTCGACTTCTACCAGGTGAGCCTGGAGGAGAAGATCACCGTCGAGGTGCCGGTCCACCTGACCGGTGAGTCGGCTGCCGTCAAGCGAGGCGACGCGGATGTCCTCCAGCCCATCCACATGGTCAGGGTGGAGTGCCTACCCACCGACATACCGGAAGCCTTCGAAGTCGATCTGACGCCACTCGAGGAGATCGAGTCCGAGCTGCGCATCTCCGACCTCAAGGTGCCCAAGGGCGTGACCGTGCTCGTCGAGCCGGATGAGCTCGTGGTGAAGATCGTGCACCGGCGAGAGCTCAAGGTCGAAGAGGAGGTCCCGGTGGTCGAGACGGCCGTCGTGGGCGAGGGCGAGGAAGCAGCCGAAGCCGGGGCTCCGGCCGCCGAGGAAGCCGAGACCGAGAAGTAGATGTCGCTCCGCGACATCGCGAACAGCCCGCTGCTCTTCATCCTGCTCGCGGGCGTCGTCTTCGTCCTCTTCGTCGTCGCCGCAAGGTTCGTCGCTCAGCAGGTCGCAGAAGCGCTGCGCAGGCGCGGGCTGCACGAGAGCGTGGTCACCACCGGAAGCCGAGTCATCACCGTCACGCTGGTGACCGTCGGCGCCATCTTCGCCTTCGGCATCGCGGTCCAGAGCGACAACGTCACGATCCTGGGCGTCGTGGCGGCGGTGATCGTTACCAGCGTCGGCGCCCAGGACGTGCTCAAGGACTACGTGTCCGGCTACTACCTTCTCCTGGAGAGGAACATCAAGATCGGCGACAACATCTCGCTGGAGCGTGGGTCAGGCGTGGTGTCCGAGGTCAGGTTGCGGGTCACGATCCTGCGCACCGAGGGTGGAGACGTGGTCGTGGTTCCCAACTCCGAGCTGTTCACACGCCCGGTCACGATTCGTCCCCGGCCGGACAGCTCGGCGGGCGCCGACGAGGAGGGAATTCAGTAAGGCCCATCCTGGTCGCCGCTCTGCGCGCCTAAGCCAGCGCCCCCAAGGTGATACGGCAGAGCGACGCGAGTCGTTCGCCATCGATCTCCGACTCCTCGGCGAGCAGCTCTCGGATCGTCTGCGACGCGAGCTCGACGTGGATGCCGCCGGCCACCTGAGTCGCCAGCGAGCGCAGCCTGTACGTGTGGTCGGGCCTGTCGCTCTCGACGGCCAGCTGCACTGAGACCTCGTCGAGCTGCACGAACTTCGCCCACCGCTCGACTTCGGTTTGCCCCGTCTCGGGCGAATCGGACAGGTGGAGGCAATTGACGCCGCCGTAGATGCCGTAACGCTCGCGCAGGGACCCCGGCCGTGACTGGGCGATGCGGGTCTCTCCGAGTTCGTAGCGCATGCGCTCGAGCGTCGCTCCCGAGGCGCTGACCCTCCCGACCGCGAGCGGCAGCGCCGTCATGAAGTCGACCAGCCACGGAAAGAAGGGCCTGCCCTTCAGGAAGTCGTAGTGGCTCTCGATCAGCTCGGCGGGAGGCTGGAACCACGCAAGGGACTCGACCTTCCAATCGCGGTCGGCGGACAGCCAGGCCCAGATCCCCACGCGCGCGGCCAGCCGATAGGAAGCGTCGGGCTTGAAAATGACGAGAGCGTCGGCCATGAGCCGTGAAAGTCTAATTAGTACGAGCGTGGCAGGGTTGGCCGGGGTCCCCCCCGGCCATGACTTTGTCTCACTCACTCCCACTCGTCGCGGGGAGCAACTAATCCTCAACTAATCCCATCGATATACCGGAGAGAGAGCAGCGCCTGCGGCGCAGCCGACGCGCGATGAGAGGGAACCATCCGGCGGTCTCATGCGGTGGTTGCACCACCCGCCGATGACGATTGTTCCATGAACTCGGCCAAGCGCTGAGTCGGTGAACGCCAGCCGAGGGTCTGTCGCGGGCGGCCATTGAGCAGGTCGGCGACTCGCTCAAGTTCGGCCTGGGTAACTCGCGCCAGGCTCTGACCCTTGGGGAAGTATTGGCGGAGCAGTCCGTTGGTGTTCTCGTTGCTGCCTCGCTGCCAAGGGCTTCGTGGGTCGCAGAAGAAGACTTCGACGCCGGTGTCGATTGTGAAATGGACATGTTCAGCCATCTCCGGACCTTGGTCCCAGGTCAGCGAGCGGCGCAAGCTGGTGGGAAGCGTCAGGACGGTTTTGGTGAGGCCCTCACGGACCCGTTCAGCGGTTAGGCCCTGGGGGAGCGCAAAGAGCATCGCGTAGCGGGTGCTGCGCTCGACCAGGGTGCCGATGCCGTTGGTCCTGGTGCCCAGCAGCAGGTCGCCTTCCCAGTGCCCAGGCACCGCTCGGTCGGCGGCTTCCGCCGGCCGCTCGCTGATCATGATTTTGTCGACGATCTGGCCTCGGCCGCTGGACAGGTGCTGCTTGGGCTGTCGGACCAGGCGGCGAGTCCGTAGATGCCGAGCCAGCTCCTTGCGCAGCGCCCCACGGCTCTGGACGAAGAGGCTGAGGTAGATCGTCTCGTGGGATATCTGCATATCGGGATCTTGGGCGTACTCGACCTTCAGGCAAGCCGAGATCTGTTGTGGCGACCAGTCAAGGCCGAGCCTGGCTTCGACTTCGGCGCGCAGCCGCGGCCAGCGCGCCAGCTTGCTCGCCTTGGGGCGCCGGCCGCGTCGAAGAGCAGCCTGTTCGGCCTCGGCTGCCCGATAGCCGACCCGCCCTCCATTGCGAGCCACCTCGCGGGAGACCGACGAGGGCGCCCTCCGGATCCGTCTCGCAATCGCATGGCAGGAATACTCGGCTGCCAGACCTCGTGAAATCTCCTCCCGCTCCGCCACCGTCAGCTCGCACCGCGACCTCCTTCGCGGCCGCGGACGAACGCCACCAGTCAACAACACGTAGCGCCGAATCGTCTCCAGGCCGCGGTCTAGATGTCGAGCTATCGCAGACATCGACTCGCCCTTGCCTCGCCGCTCCCAGATCTCAGCCTTCTCGGCCTCTGTGACCACTGATCCTCCCATCGAACACCTCCTTGGGTCGCCTTAGCGTCCTCTTCGTCCAAGGTGGTGGTGCAGTGACCCCTTGAGGCGGCCTCCGGGTTCCCTCTCATA
>JBGPOC010000168.1:0-5637 GCA_041487825.1 Candidatus Dormibacteraceae bacterium
ATAAGGGAGCTGTGACGCTGACAGGACACGTGAAGACTTACGCAGAGCTGATCGCTGCGGAGCGAGCGGCGTTGAGGGTCTACGGAGTGCTTGCGGTCGCCAATGAGCTGGTTGTCAAGCTGCCGGGTGACCGGGTGCGCGACGACGGCGACATCGCGCGGGCGATATCAGAGCAGATGAAATGGAGCGCCGCCATTCCACACGACGCCATCAAGGCTTCGGTCAAGAACGGCCGGGTCACGCTGGAGGGCCGCGTCGACTGGGCTTACCAATCCGAGGCGGCGGATAAGGTCGTCAGGGGTCTCATCGGTGTGAAGGGCGTGGTCAACCACGTGATCGTGAAGCCCGCCGTCCACTACAAAGACGTCAAGGCGAAGATCACCGAGGCCCTGCACCGCCAAGCCCAGATCGACGCGCGCCGGATCTGGCTGACGACCGACGACGGGCACGTGACGCTGCACGGGCAGGTGAGCTCCTGGAGCGAGGCAGCGGCGGCGAGGAAGGCGGCCGAATCGGCCCCCGGTGTGACGAGGGTCGAGAGCGTGCTGACCATCACGCCCTAAGCGCACGTGACCGGTTCAGCGATCCCAGTCGCGTTCGGCGGCCGTCGGAGGTATGGCTAGACTCGAACCGTGACCCCCAGCATCCGGCTCGGAAGACTGTTCGGAATCGAGATCGGGTTCAACTGGAGCCTGATCTTCATCTTCGCGCTCATCGCATGGACGCTGGCGACGAGCGTGCTGCCCGAGGACGCGCCCGGACAGGGACCGGTGGCGTACTGGCTGGCCGGAGCGGCCGGTGCGATCGTCTTCTACGCATGCCTGCTGGCCCACGAGCTGTCACACGCCCTGGTGGCGCGGCGAAAAGGACTCAAGGTCGCCGGTATCACCCTGTGGTTGTTTGGCGGGGTTTCCCAGCTGGAAGGCGACCCGAAGAGCGCGGGCGCGGAGGCTCTGATTGCGGGAGTCGGGCCGTTGACCAGCTTCGCAGTAGCCCTGATCGCCGTCGGGCTGGCGGTCGCGACCTCTGCCAACGCCCTCATCGCGGACCTGCTGGGGTGGCTCGCGTTCGTGAACCTGGCCCTCGGCCTGTTCAACCTGGTCCCTGCTTTCCCACTGGACGGCGGCCGGCTCCTGAGCTCCGTGTTCTGGTGGCGATCGGGCAGCCGGCAGAGGGGGGTTCACAACGCGGTGCGGGTCGGCCGCGTGTTCGCCTACCTGATGATCGCCGCCGGCATCCTGGAACTCTTCACCGGCTACGTCATCGACGGAGTCTGGATCGCATTCATCGGCTGGTTCCTCTTGTCGGCCGGCAGCTCTGAAGAGGTGGGAATCACGATCAAGGCTCTTTTGAGGTCGGTGCCGGTGTCGGCCGCCATGACCTCACCCGTGGTGACCATTCCGGACTGGCTCACCATCGAACAGTTCCTGGATTCGGTGGCTCCGCAGCACACGTTCACCACCTACCCTGTGCACGATCCTTCCGGAGCGCTGACCGGTGTGGTGCGCCTTTCGGAGCTGGTCAGGGTCCAGGGCCTTGATCGAGGCCGGAAGCGACTCAGTGATTGCGCCCGCCCGATCTCACAGGTTCCTACCACGCGGCCGGGCGAAGAGCTGGGGGACCTGATCGAACGGCTCGGAGCCGCGCTTGACCAGCGCGTGCTCGTCTTCGACCAGGGCCGGCTCGTGGGAATCGTCTCGCCCGCCGACGTGGCCCGCCTCCTCAGCGTCCGGCAGACGCTGCACGGGGGCGCAACCCAGGGCTAGCCCGTCTGGCCGGACCAGGTCACCAGCTCTCGCCGATGGGCAGGTTTCGCGGCCAGGGTTTCAGGACCAGCAGGTCGCGGGCCGAGAGGAACCCGACCAGCCGGCCCTTGTCGGTCACCGGAAGATGCCTCACGCGATGCCTGACCATGATCTCGGCCGCCTCAGCCACCAACCTGTGCGCCTCGATGGTTCGTGGCTCGTGCGTCATGTACTGCGAGACGTGGGTGACGTCCGGGTCGCGGCCGTCCGCAATCGCACGCAGGAGATCCCGTTCGGTGATGATGCCGACGATCGCGTCATCGTCGAGGACCGCCAGCGCGCTGATCCGGTGGGCGCGCATCTGGGCTGCCGCTTCCACGAGCGTCTGCCGCGGATCGCCGCTCACGATCGATTTCGCCATCAACTCGCGAATCGTGGTTGTCGTGGATGGGTGTGCGACGCGCCGTACCACTCTCATCGTGGGGTCAGCGTACGCCGGGGCAGCCTCGATTCCGAGGGCAACCTTACCTGCTGCTCGGGGGCCGAAGTCCCCTCATGACACCGCACATGAAAGCGGTCCCGGGTAGTCGTGGGTTTGAGGCTCAAGCATCCCTCCCTTTCGGGTGTTCGCCCCGGCCCTTGCCCATCAACTCCCGGAACCAGCATCAGGCTACCGGCCGTCGCGCGGACCTTCCAGGGCCGGACGCCCGATGTTATGAGGTCCAAACGGCACGTGAAGCCACAGTCGATGCGGACCACGCTGGGTCTGGAGAAAACTGGTCATGGCGCCAACCGGGAATCGCCGCGACGCGTTGACATTCGTCGGCACGGCGAGTGCGCGGCTTGGCGGGGCCATCTGCGATCGACTCGGGTGCTCTCCAGGCGCCGCCGAAGTGCTCCGCTTCTCGGAGGGCGGCATCTTCGTTCGGATCGATGAGAACGTTCGCGGCCGCGACACCTTCGTCGTGCAGTCGACCCTCTTCCCCGCCAACGATCAGCTCATCGAGCTCACGTTCTGGCTCGATGCGCTCAAGCGGGCGAGCGCGGCTTCGATCACCGCGGTGATCCCCTATTTCAACTACGCCAAGGGCGACAAGCTCGACCAACCTCGGACTTCGATTCGCGCCCGCGTTTGCGCCGACATGATCCAGAACGCAGGCGCCGACGCGGTGATCCTGCTCGACCTTCATTCGCCCCAGGTCCAGGGCTTCTTCACGCGACCGGCCGACGAGCTCCGCGCGGTCGGAATCATGTGCGACGTTATCCGGCGCTGGGCGCCCGCCGACTTGACGGTCGTTTCGCCTGACAGCGGCTTTGTGAAGCGGGCGCGGGACTACGCGGCGCGGCTCGATGCGCCATTGGCCATCGCAGACAAGCGCCGGAGCGGCCATCAGGAGCGGGCTGAGGTGTCGGACGTGATCGGCGAGGTTCGCGGTCGCAACGCGCTCATCGTCGACGACTTCGTGATCTCGGGCCGGACGTTGGTCGAAACGGCGCACAAGCTGGTCGAGAAGGGAGCCCTCTCGGTGATGGCGGCGGTCACGCATGGCGTGTTCTCGACCGAGGCGCGAGAAGTCCTGGAAGCGAGCCCGATCGAGCAGCTGCTGGTGACTGACAGCGTCGAGGGGCATCCATGGGCGCTTTCCCGTACCGTGCGGACCGTCTCTGTCGCCCCACTCTTCGCGGAGGCGATCGGACGTGCTCATCGAGGCGAGAGCATCAGCGTATTGTCCGGGGCGGCAATCGGAGCCCAGGCATGAAGCTCAAGCGCATCTTGCTTGCGGTCGACCACGGCGCTCCCTCGTGGGAGGCTGCGCGCCTCACCGCCCACCTTGCCCCCAAATTGAAGGCGGCGGTCGGCGTGCTGACCGTCCTGGTGCTGACGCCTCAGGAGCGAAGCGACAGGAATCATCGAATCCGCGACTACGTGACGGCGCTCGAGTTGACCGCCGACATCACGCAGGAGATGGTCGCTGCCGGGGTTCGCGCACGCGCTCAAGTGCGCGCCGGCGAACTCCGCACGGTCGCCAGGGAGATCCTGGAATCGGCGAGCAAGTTTGGCGCCGACCTAATCGTGATGGGGTCGCGCGGCCGCCAGGATCTTGGGGGCGCGCTCCTCGGCAGCACCAGCCGCGACGTCGTTCGACACTCGGACTGTCCGGTCCTGATCGTCAGCGGACAGGCCCAGACCGTCATGACCCCGCGGCGGATTCTTCTGGCGGTGGAGAACAGGAGCGATGTGGAGTGCTCGGTGCCCATGACGGTCAGGCTGGCTCGGGCGCTGGACGCCCCTGTCGAGGTGGTTCACGTGGCCGGCGCCTATGAAGCAGCCATCGAGCAGGTGGTCCACGGCAGAAGGGTCAGCTCCGGCCAGACCGCGGTGGCGGAGGCGATGGCGACGTTGAAAAGGCAGGGCATCAAGGCGCACAGTCAGGTGATCCTGAACGACGCAGGACTCGCCCCGGAGATCGCCCGTATCGCCGAGGCAACCCAGGCGGACTTGATCGTCCTCGGCTCGCGACGGCTGACACGGGTCGGAGAGCTGGTGATGGGGACGGTGGCTCCTGGCGTGGTCCACCGAACCTCCCGACCGGTCGTCATCGTCCCGTCTCGACGGCGTTCTTGAGCGAATCGCCGTAACGCCCTGATCGTTTGGCCGCCGTGCCATAAGCCATGCAAGCCATGTGACATTCGGCCCAAGAGTCGGCTGGTGATGCGGCCTACGTTTGACTCGTGGATGATCATCGGGTCGCGCCGGAACGGCTTCGGCGGCGACTGGACCCTGCGTCGCTCCCATTCGCCTCGACCCAGGAAGTCGCGCCCCTGAAGGGCACCCTGGGCCAGGAGCGGGCGATGGAAGCGTTGCGGTTCGGCGTCGGAATCGACAGCCCCGGCTACAACCTGTTCGCCACGGGACTCAGCGGATCCGGGCGGGCGACCACGGTGCGCGCCTTCCTTAATGAGATTGCCGTGCACCTGCCCACGCCGGGCGACTGGTTGCACGTGCATAACTTTGATCAGGCGGACAGGCCGAAGATCCTGAAGCTGCCGGCCGGGCGCGGACGAGAGCTCGCGGCCGACATGGAGCGGTTCATCCAGCAGGCTCGCCAACAGATCACCCACGCTTTCGAGACCGAGCGCTATGGGGAACGCCGGCGCGAGCTGGCCACCCAGATGGCGCATCGACGGGAACCGATGATCGAAGAGCTGGGCGACTTCGCACGCAAGCGCGACTTCGGGATCGAGGCCACGCCCGGCGGAATCGTCGCGGTCCCGACCCACCAGGGCAAGCCGATCACGCCTGAGGACGTGGAGCGCCTGTCAGAGAGCGAGCACGAGGACCTGCAGCGGCGCGGCACCGAGGTGCAGACCCAGATCGCCATCATCTTCCGTCGCCTCGGCCAGCTGGAGAGGGAGGGAATCGAGCTGCTCGCCAGCCTCGATCAGGAGATCGCCCGGTTCGCCATCGAGCCGTTGCTGCACGGCCTGCGCGACAAATACGCGCAGGAGCAGGGCGTGGTCGAGCACCTCGGCCGGATCGGAGAGGACATACCGAACCACCTGCCTGACTTCCGGCAGACGGGCCCCGAATCCGCCGGGCCACAGCCGACCTCGCCACTGGAGGCCGCCCTTGCCTCCGACCACACCAACCGCTATCGCGTGAACCTGATCGTCGACAACACCGGGCTGGACGGCGCCCCCGTCGCGGTGGAGACGAACCCCACCTACTACAATCTCATGGGAAGGGTCGAGTACCGCGCCACCTTCGGCACCATGTTCACGGACTTCAGGCAGATCAAAGGTGGAGCGCTTCACCGCGCCAACGGAGGTTTCCTGATCCTGGAAGCTGCCGACGTCCTGCGCAACCCGTTCGCATGGGAAGCCCTCATGA
>JBGPOC010000169.1:0-5544 GCA_041487825.1 Candidatus Dormibacteraceae bacterium
CAACTTGGCCGCACGCCGGGCTGGCCGGCCAGGTGGTACACGACCTCGGCGCCTTCGAGAATGTCGGCGAGCTCGGCGTCGACGAGGTCGACCTCCTCGAACCGGAAGCTGCCGTAGCCGCGCGCCTTCTCCAGGTTCTGTTCTTTCAGCGCCCGCGGGTAGTAGTCGGCGAAGCAGTCGATCCCGACCACTTCGTGGCCGGCATCGAGCAGTCGATCGCTCAGGTGAGAGCCGATAAAGCCGGCGGCGCCGGTGACGACGACCTTCATTTGCAACCGCACCCTATCCTGAAACGGAGATGAGCCGCTTCGAGGCGTGGCTGGCCGATTCTGGGATCGGAGTCGCCGTCAAGCAGTTTCCGGCCGGCACCCGCACGGCCGTCGATGCCGCGCGCGCGGTCGGCTGCGAGGTGGGCCAGATCGTGAAATCGCTGGTCTTCGTCGCGGCCGGCAGGCCGGTGGTGGCCCTGGTCAGCGGCGCGAACCGGTTGGACGAGGGCAGGCTCGCCGCGGTTGCCGGCTCTCCCGTGACCAAGGCCGATGCGGAAACCGCCCGAGATGCGACGGGTTATGCGATCGGCGGCGTCCCCCCGTTCGGACACGCCACCGAGCTCCCCGTCTTCATGGATCGCGACCTGCTCGAGCACGGTGTCGTGTGGGCCGCCGCCGGCCGGCCTGACTCGGTCTTCGAGATCTCGCCCGAGCGCCTTCGCGCGCTCAGCCAGGCGGAGGTGGCCGACCTGAAGGCGAGCGTGGCATGAGCTCCATCCTCATCTTCTGCAGAAACTGCGGAAAGCAAGTCCCGAGCTCCGAGACCCGCGACCAGCTCTGCCTCGACTGCCGCGTTCGGAGGTCGGTGGCCGACCTGCGCGACGAGCATGCGCGACTGTGGCGGAAGCGCGAGCGATATCGCAGCCGGCAGGCGAACGTGGAGCAGATCGGTCACCAGATCGCCCGGATCGAAGACCGCATGGGCGTTCGGATCAAGGAGCTGGTGTCGAACGAGCGCGAGGCGGCGGACCTGCTGCGGCGCGAGCTCGAGGCCGCGCGGCGCCAGCGATACACGATCAAGGGGGTCTAGCGGCAGCATGCCTGAGCGCGCGCCCCTACGCGCAGAGCGGCGTTAAGGATGGGCCTTACTGATCGCACCCCAACCCTCCCCCCCGTGGGGGGAGGGCGATTGCTGCCCTTTCAACACCTCTATCTGCACATCCCGTTCTGCAAGCACAAATGTGGGTATTGCGACTTCAACGCATACGCGGGCATGGACCGTCTGATGCCCGATTACATCTCGGCGCTGGAGCGCGAGCTTTCCGCCGCCCGCGAGCAACAGTCATTCGCCCGCCTGGAGACCGTGTACCTGGGCGGCGGCACGCCGAGCCTGCTCCCGGCGGACCTGATCGCGAGGCTTCTGCGATTTGTCGCGACCACCTTCGACGTCGCGCCCGATGCCGAGGTCACGTTAGAGGCCAATCCCGCCAGCACAGATGAGACCAAGGTGGAGGCATGGCTCGAGGGGGGTGTGAACCGGCTCAGCCTCGGCGTCCAGGGTTTCGAGCCGCGCGCCCTGGCGGTCCTGGAGAGAAGGACCGACGCCGCCCAGGCCACGCGCGCGTTCGAGCTCGCACGGTCGATGGGGGTCTTGAACGTGAGCATAGACCTCATCTATGCGGTGCCCTTCCAGAGCCGGGACTCCTGGCTCGAGACGCTCCGGCGTGGGATCGCGCTCGGCCCCGACCACATCTCGACCTACTGCCTCACCTTCGAAGAGGGCACGCTGCTGTGGCGCCGGCGCGCCGAGGGACGCGTGCCCGAGGTGGACCCGGACCTCCAGTGGGACCAACTCGATGCCGCATGCGCGGAGCTGGAGGCCGCGGGATTCACCAGATACGAGGTCTCGAACTGGGCCAAGCCCGGGTTCGAGTCGAGACACAACCACGCCTACTGGCGGTGCCGGCCGGTTTATGGAGCCGGCGCGGGCGCCCACTCGTATGCGACCGACGGGATCTCGTCACGGCGGTGGTGGAACCTTGCCCGCCCGCGCGAGTACATCGCAGCGCTTCAGCCGGTGGCGGATGGGGAGGAGCTGCCGGCGCGCAAGGCCAGGGGCGAGGCGTTGATGCTCGGGCTGCGCACGGCCCAGGGGATGGCGCCGCCGGAGGGGTTCGAGAACGAGCTCGGCGAGCTCATCCGTGACGGGCTGATCGAGAGGCGCGGTGGGCGGGTGGTTCCAACCCGCCGGGGCCTGGACCTCCACAACCAGATCGCGCTGGCGGTACTCTAGTTGGCACTCTGGGAGCCAGAGTGCTGAAACGAGATGGAGAACAGAAAACAGGCGATCTTGCGCGCGGTGGTGAAGGAGTTCACGACGAGCGCCGTGCCCGTCGGCTCGCAGGCGCTCCAGAGCCGCTATTTCGTCAACCTGTCGTCGGCGACAATCCGCAGCGAGCTCGCGGAGCTGGCTGACCTCGGATACCTGGCCCAGCCGCACACCTCGGCGGGTCGAATCCCCACCGACTCGGGCTATCGCTACTTCGTCGATTTCCTGATGGACCTGGAACCCGTTCCGGACAGCGTCGGCCTGTTCATCCGCGAGGAGCTACGGCAGGCTCCGGCCGACGTGCAAGGAATGGTTGAAAAGGTCGCGATGACGCTGGCCGCGGTGACGCAGAACGCGTCCGTGGCGAGCGCGCCTCATGGCACCAAGGCGCGTGTCAAGCATGTCGACCTCGTCTCGCTCGAGCCGAAGGAGGTGCTCCTCATCCTGCTGCTCGAGGGCAACCTGCTACGCCAGCAGGTGCTCCAGGTCACGAAGACGGCCACGCAGCCGCAGCTCAGCAAGCTGGCGGCGAGGCTCAACACGACGTTGGGCGGCAAGGCGAGCGACGACGTCCGGCGTGGCTACGACGACGCAGCGCTCGGGTTGGAAAAGGAGCTCCTGGGGCTGATCGTCGCCGCCCTCGACCAGTACGAGAAGGGGTCGGAGAGCCTGGTCGTCCACGATGGCGTGCGCAACCTGTTGCGCCAGCCCGAGTTCGCGGAGTCCTCTCGCCTCCAGCAGGTCCTCGAGGTTCTCGAGGAGACCCGATACCTGACGGTGCTGCTGCGCGAGCTGATCCGCGATTCCGACTTCCAGATCGTCATCGGCTCGGAGAACGCCTCGAGCCAGTTGCAGGGATGCGCGGTCATACTCACCAGCTACGGCCCGTCAAACCGGCTCAAAGGCGTGCTTGGAGTGATCGGGCCGACCCGGATGGCCTACAGCCAGACGGTCTCCCGGTTGCAGGCGGTCGCTCGAGGCGCCAGCGAGCGTATGGCGGAGCTCGGGGTTTGAGACCACAGGCGACCGAGGTATCTAGCTCATATGACCACCCGTAAGCATCCGCACGACCCGAGCGAGGGGGAGCGCCGCACAGAGACCGCCCCCCCGGCAGCGGCGAGCCCGACGGCTTCGCTGGAGGCCAAGATCGCCGAGCTCGAGGCGGCCGCCGCCGAGGCCAAGGATCGCCGCCTGCGCCTCGCCGCCGACTTCGACAACTACAAGAAACGCTCCCGCCTGGAGCAGCTCGAGACGATCCAGCACGCATCGGCCGAGCTGATCGCCCGGCTCCTCCCGGTGCTGGACGACCTCCACAAGGCTCTCGACCACACGCCCGCAGGGGTCGACGAGGCCTGGATGAAGGGCCTCGAGCTCAGCGTGCGAAAGCTGGAGGAGGCGCTTGGAGCCCACGGCCTGCAGGCGATCGACGCTGTGGGCAGGCCGTTCGACCCGAACGAGCACGAAGCGATCGGCCACGAGGAATCGACCGAACTCCCCGAGGACACCGTCGTCCAGGTCTTGCGTCGTGGCTACCGTATCCGCGACCGCGTGGTCAGGCCGGCGCTCGTCAAGGTGGCGCGCCCGCCCGCCCTTCCAGCCGCCGACAGCAGCGCTCGCGAATTGCCGTAGTGCTCTAAGCGGTGGCGGTCAAGCGCGACTATTACGAGGTGCTCGGCGTCGGCCGCGAGGCGTCGCCGGATGACCTCAAGCGCGCGTTTCGCAAGATCGCGATGGACTCCCACCCGGATCGCAACCCTGATGACTCGGTGGCGGCGGCGCGGTTCAAGGAGGCCAGCGAGGCGTACTCGGTCCTTTCGGACCCGGGGCGCCGCCGGACCTACGACATGTTCGGTCACGCGGCGGTGGAGTCGGGAGGGCCTGCGGTCGACTTCTCGGACATGCCGTTCGCGGACATCTTCGACACCTTCTTCGGGGGCGGAGGTAGAGGCGGGCGCCGCCAGCGGTCGAACCGTGGCGACGACCTGCGCTACGACATGACCATCACTTTCGAAGACGCCTTCCTCGGGATGGAGAAGCAGATCGACGTGCCACGCCTCACGACGTGCGAGCGGTGTGCAGGCGGCGGCGCGGAACCCGGGAGCGGCGACGAGAGCTGCCCGGGTTGCGGCGGCTCGGGCCAGATCAGGCGCACGGCCCAATCGATCTTCGGCTCGGTGGTCACCGCCGCCACCTGCCCGACCTGCGGCGGCGCCGGCCGCCTGCTCAAGAACCCGTGCGCGGAGTGCCGGGGCCAGGGCCGGCTGGAGAGGACGCGCCGCCTGGCCGTTCGGATTCCGCCCGGTGTCGACAGCGGGTCCCAGATCCGCATCAGCGGCGAGGGCGAGGCGGGCGTTCGAGGGGGCTCGCCGGGCGACCTTTACGTCGTGCTCAGGGTCAAGGCACATCCACACCTGGCCAGGCGGGACCGGGACGTGATCTACGAGCTGAGGGTGAACATGGTGCAGGCCGCTCTCGGAGATCGCATCGAGATCCCTACGCTCGAGGGCCAGGTGGAGATCGCGATACCAGCCGGAACCCAGAACGGCCAGTCGTTCCGCATGGGCGGTAGGGGCATGCCGGACGTGCGAGGCGGGCGCCGAGGCGATCAGTACGTGGTCGTGCAGGTGGTCGTGCCAAAGGACCTGACCGCCGAGCAGAAAGCCCTGCTGCGCAAGGTCGGTGGTCTCACCGGCAAGCCCGAGAAGGTCTCCAAGGGCTTCTTCGAGAAGCTGCGGGACGCGATCACTCTCGACTGACGTATGCGGGAAAACCCGGATGGTTTTCCCTCATCGCGCGTCGGCTACCGCCGACGCGCTGCTCCCATTCCGGGATATGGATGGGACTTGATAAAGGATTGGTTTCTCCACGCGACACTTGGCCGTGGAGAGGACAAAGTCATGGCCGGGGGGACCCCGGCCAACCCTGCCACGCTAATAGGAGATTCTCTACCCCAGCGAGTAGATGCCGGGGAGCTCTCGGTAGAGGCCCGCGTAGTCCAGGCCGTATCCGATCACGAAGCGGTCGGGGATGACGAATCCTTTGAAGTCGATCGTGACCGGGACGGCGCGACGGGCCGGCCGGTCGAGAAGCGCCGCCAGGCGCAGCGAGGAGGGCTTCATTCGGCGAACTCGACGCGTGATCGCCTCCACGGTATGGCCCGAGTCGACGATGTCCTCCACGAGCAGCACGTGCCGGTCGACCAGGGGGCCGTCGATCATGTGCGCC
>JBGPOC010000170.1:0-5536 GCA_041487825.1 Candidatus Dormibacteraceae bacterium
ATCCGCAAACATCTCTCCAACCGCGGCCTCGTCGGAGACGTCGAGGCAGTAATGTCGATATGAGGGGAGCGTGTAGTCGACCGGTTGGCGACTGCACCCGATGACCTCCCAACCCGCTTGGCTGTAGTGCTCCGCCAGGTGCTTGCCGAGGCCCTTGCGGGTCCCGGTGATCACCATCCTCCGCGGTTCATCGTCCATGTTCGTTCAACTGCTCTTCGACGAACTCCGCGAGGCTGCCGAGGGTGCGGAAAGGGCTCTTGGAGAGGGACATTGCCCTTTCGTCCACGAGAGTGATGCCCACGCCGAACTGCTCCTGGATCTTCTCTTCGACAAGCACGATCAGATTGACGAGCCCGAGCGAGTCCAGCCGGGCGTCCTGGCCGATCAGCGCCACGTCGGGCGACTTCCCGAGGCGCTCGTCAGGGTCGAGAATCTCGTTCAGATCGTCGACCGCGCTGCCGATGGCATCAACGACCTTGTGATCGACGCTCATCGGTCTTTCGCCTGCCCGGTCACGCCCGCGTCTTTGAGCCTCTTGCTGAACCTGGTGGCGAACTCCTCGCTGAAGATGGCCAGCAGCGTGACGTCTTCGAATCTACCTTTCTTGAGGACATGCTCGCGGAGGACGCCCTCCCGCTTCCAGCCCATGACCAGGTGAAGCTTCGCGACGTCGGTGTTGTATGCCGGTACCCACGCAACCACCTTGTGCATCCCGAGGTGGTTGAAGCAGTAGTCGAGAACAAGCCACTCGGCGTCAAAGGCGACCTGGAAGTTGCGGTAGTCGAGCTCGGCGATGAACATCGATGCAAGCTCACAGTGACGATTGCGCATGTCAATGTCCTTCAGGCCGATGGTCCCCACCGGAATCGCGTCGGGCGTAGGACGGACCGCTTTCGGATAGGGAGCGGGCCGGTTCGGGTCCCGCGCGTTGATGAGCCACAGCTTGCGGTCCTTCGACTCGTCCATCCTCGTCAGGAAGCGCAGCTGGGCATCGTTCGTCAAAGGCTCGTATTCGATGAACGAGTCGCTGATGTCCGGCCGGTTCCGCCACGCGACGATCTGCGGTATGTCCTCTGGTTCGATGCCGCTGAGCACCACCGCCTCGGAGATCAAAGTTCTTCAGACATCCCGCGCAATCATGGCTGAATGGCGCTTCAGCGCTGCCTGCGATCCACGCTTTCCTGCTCCGCGCGAGCAGCCCGGTGCTCGGCGATCTCCCGCACCGTGTACGTGGGTTGCTGCATGGAGCGGGCGTGCATGCGCCCCAGGTACTCACCCATCACGCCGAGGGCGAACAACTGGGCGCCGGAGAAGATGGCGATCATCGACGCAAGGAACGGAAAGCCGGGCACGCTGCCCCCTGCGATCACGAAGCGGATGAGCACGTAGAACAACGCGACAGTGCCCATCAACGTGAAGAAGAAGCCGATCAAGCTGGACAGCCGGAGGGGCCAGGTGCTGAAGCCCGTCAGCATGTTGAGGGCGTGCACCACCAGCTTCCTGAACGTGTAGTTGGAGGCGCCGATCGCGCGTGGCTCGTGGCGAACCTTGACCGCGTCGAAACGGGTTGTCGCCCATGTCAGCAGCACGTCGACGCTGACGTAGGGCGCGTCGTAGGTCGCAAATGCGTCGCGCAGCTGAGTCCGAAACACCCTGAAGGCACCCGCTTTGCGGGCGATCGGGGCGCCCATCGCCGATTGGAGCGCGAACTTGGTGACCTGGGTTGCCATGTCGCGCCACAGCCCGTGCTGCTCCACGGCCGGCGTCCCATAGACGACATCTGTTTCCGGCCTCAGCTGCTTCAAGAGCTTCGGGATCTCTTCGGGAGGGTGTTGCAAATCGTCGTCCAGGGTGATCGTCAGCTCGTGACGGGCCCGGCGTATCCCGCAGAGAAGCGCGTTGTGCTGGCCGTAGTTGCGCATCAAGCGCACGCCTCTGACCCATGTGCGCCCCTGGATGAGCTCCTCGATCACAGGCCATGTGTCGTCACCGCTACCGTCGTCGACGAGGATTAGCTCGTAGTCGGACGCTGCATCCTCCAGCACCGGCTCGAGCTTGTGCACCAGCTCGGGAAGTGAGAGCGCGCTCCTGTATGCCGGGACCACGACCGAGATGCTTGGAAGGGTGGCGTTCACGAGGGACTAGAGGGTACCAAATGGTCTCGGCCCTTCCGTCATGGTTATCCTCAGATACTTGAGGGAATCGAGTTGAAGACATCCGACAGCGCCGGCGCACAGCGGCTCGGTCGCATTCCGCCCTACCTGTTTGCAGAAATCGATCGCAAGGTCCGGGAGAAGAAGCAGGCCGGGGTTGACGTGATCTCGCTCGGCATCGGGGACCCGGACCTGCCGACGCCGGCGCGAATCGTGAGCGTGCTGCAGGAGGCGGCGGCGGACCCGGCCAACCACCACTACCCTTCGTACTTCGGGCTCACCGAGCTCCGCGAGGCGATCGCGGGGTGGTACCGCGGACGATTTGACGTGAGGTTGGACGCCGCGACGGAAATCCTGCCCACGCTCGGATCGAAGGACGGAATCAGCCACGTGCCCCTCGCCCTGGTCGATCCGGGCGATGTGGTGCTGGCGCCCGATCCGGGCTACACCGTCTACGCGACGGGCGCGATCATGGCCGGGGCAGATCCTTACCTGATGCCCCTGACGCCCTCCAACCACTGGCTGCCCGACCTCGACGCGATCCCCGAGGACATTGCCCGGCGCGCGAAGCTCATGTGGCTCAACTACCCGAACAATCCAACCGCCGCGGTGGCCGGCCGCGGATTCCTTGAGAAAGCGGTCGAGTTCTGCCGCCGACACGGAATCGTGCTCTGCCATGACGCGCCCTACTCCGAGATCTGCTTCGACGGCTACCGGCCGCTCAGCCTGTTCGAGATTCCCGGCGCCATGGAGGTTGGACTCGAGTTTCACTCGCTGTCCAAGACCTACAACATGACCGGCTGGAGAATCGGCTGGGTGTGCGGGCGTGCTGATCTCATCGCCCTGATCGGTCAGCTGAAGACCAACATCGACTCCGGGATCTTCCAGGCGGTCCAGTGGGCCGCCGTGGAGGCTCTGAATGGGGGAGAGGAGGAGACGCGGGCCGCCAACGAGATCTACGCGCGCCGACATCGGCTCGTCGCCGAAACGCTGAACACGCTCGGCTGGTCGATCAAGCCTCCGCGAGCGACCTTCTACGTCTGGGCGCCGGTGCCCGATGGATATGACTCGATCGGATTCGCAGGTCACGTCCTGGACCAGGTGGGTGTGAACATCACGCCCGGCGTCGGTTTTGGGGCTCACGGCGAAGGGTATTTCCGGCTCTCGGTGACGGCCCCTGATGCACGGCTGGAAGAGGCGATGACGCGGCTGAGGACGCTCTCGCTCTGATCACGACGAAAACGCCGCGTGAGCGCGCGTTCCTGGTGGGCCTCCTGCTTCCCGGGCACAGCGCGCAGTCGGTAGGTGACCAGATGGCGGAGCTCGCCGACCTGGCGCGCACGGCGGGCGCCGAGGTGGTCGGTTCGGACATCCAGCGGCGCAGCGGTGTCGACCCGGCACATTTCATTGGCATGGGCAAGGTGGAGGAGCTCCGCGAGCTCAAGCTGGAGGGCGGCTTCGACGTCGTCATCTGCAACGACGACCTGAGCCCTCGCCAGCAGCGCAACCTCGAGCGCGAGCTCAAGACTCGTGTGCTCGACCGGACCGAGGAGATCCTGGACATCTTCGCCCAGCACGCGCGCACCCACGAGGGCCGCCTCCAGGTGGAGGCTGCGCGCCTGCACCACATGCTGCCGCGACTTATCGGCTCATATGCGTACGACCGCCAGGTGGGCGGCCGTCGAGGTGGGGTGGGGGCACGCGGAGGTCCTGGCGAGCAGCAGATCGAGACCGAGCGGCGGCGGATCCGCAAGCGTATGCGCGACCTGGAGAGGGAGATCGAGCAGGTGCGTTCGCAGCGATCGCAGCAGCGCACGGGTAGGAGGCGCGCGGAGCTCGAGACAGCCGCCATCGTCGGCTACACGAACGCGGGCAAGTCGACGTTGCTCAACGCCCTGACCGGGGCCAGCGTCCACGCGGAGCAGCGCGTGTTCGCGACCCTCGATCCGACCACGCGCCGGCTGGGGCTGCCAACCGGTCGCGAGGTGCTGCTGACCGACACGGTGGGATTCATCCAGAAGCTGCCGACCGACCTCGTGGCCGCTTTCCGAGCGACCCTCGAAGAGGTGACGGAGGCCGACGTGATCGTCCAGGTCCTGGATGCCAGCTCGCCCGCGGTCCTCGAGCAGGCCGCGACCGTGGAGAAAGTGCTGGGGGACCTGGGCGCCGCTGGGAAGCCGCGGGTGGTCGTCCTCAACAAGGTCGACCTCCTCGGGACGGCGGCGCGACGCCGGGCGATCGGTGCGCTGTCGAGCCTATATCCCGGCGCCGTCGCCATCTCGGCCACCAAACGAGCGGGGTTTGGGGAGCTGCTCGCCGCGATCGACCGTTCCAGCCGTGGCGACACCGTCGACGTCGTGATCCTCGTGCCCTATGGACGCGAGTCGGTGCTGGCCGCGCTGCGCAAGGTGGGTGGGGTGGAGAGGACGGAGTACGTGGAGGGTGGCACTCGCGCGTGGGGCTGGGTGCCCCGGCACGCTGCCAGGCGATTCGAGGTTTACGCCGCGGCTGCTAGCGGAAGAGCCTGATCACGCCGCGCACCACGCCCACCAGGCTGACGTTGGTGGTCACGATCGGCTCGTAGGCCGGGTTCTCGGCGATGAGCTTGACGTGCCCGTTGCCGCGCTCGAACCGCTTCACCGTCGCGTCGCCGTCGACCAGCGCGACCACGATCGATCCGTTGGTGGCTTCCTGCTGAGGCCGGACCAGGACGAGGTCGCCGTCGAGGATGCCCGCGTTGATCATGCTCTCGCCCCTGACCCGCAGGAGGAAGTTGCCTTCCTGGGCCATGTCGGAGGACATGAGCATGTGGTCCTCGATGTTCTGCTCCGCCAGGATGGGGGCGCCGGCCGCGACGTTGCCGACGACCGGGATGGACACGGCGTTGCGGCGCTGTGCGTCGACCTGGACGTCGCTCACGAGCTGGACGGTGCGTGACTTGCTGGGGTCGCGCTTGATGAGGCCACGGCGCTCGAGCTGGTTCAGGTGGTTGTGGACGGTCGAGCTGGAGCTCAGCCCGACAGCTTCGCCGATCTCGCGCACGCTCGGGGGATAGCTGCGGACGCGGGTCACGTAGCGGATGTAGTCGAGGATCTTGGCCTGGCGGTCGGTGAGTTGATCGGTCAATTTGGTGTCATCTCCAGGAACGTATTCAGGGACGATGCGGCCCATGCTAGCAAATTGTCTCGTGAAGTGCAAACCTTTGTTCGATCGACTTGACAAGCGAACGCCCGTTCGCTACCGTTCACCGAACACATGTACGCTGCCGGCTACTCGATCCGCCCGCTCCGTTCCAGCCGCAACGCTCCGCTGCGCCACCTGGGGCGCTGGGCCATGGTGCTCGTGGCCCTGACTTGCGTCAGCGTCGGCCTCTCCAAGGTCGC
>JBGPOC010000171.1:0-5532 GCA_041487825.1 Candidatus Dormibacteraceae bacterium
ATCCGGCCGGCGCTGTGGGACGTGGAGCGTGGGGAGGTGACCCTCGCCCCCAGCGCCGGCCGGATAAGGTCCGGTTCGGTCGGAGCCCTCGTGGTCGAGTCACACCACCGTTTCCGGCCTTCGTTGATGGTCGGCGCATGCGTTCGGGGCACGTTCGGCGGGACGACCGACGGATCGGGCATCGCCGAGCGGTACGGGGTCGCGCGGGAAGAGCTTCCCGCGGTCTTTGAGCTCAGGCCGGAGCGTGTCACGTCGTGGCACGGGTTCGCGATTGCGACCGCAGTTCCGCGCTCCGCTCGCCACCTGCGCGTGGCCCACGCCTGAGCGCATGGCGAAACCGTCGGCTCCCGGCATCCGGATCCACCGCTGGGAGGCGGGTCGGTGGACGGATTCGCCGGACGTGGTGGTCACCGAGGAGCCGCTCCAGCTGATGCTGGACGGCGAGCCGCTTTCGGTCGTCATGCGCACGCCCGGCCACGACATCGAGCTCTGCCTCGGATTGATGTTCGCGGAGGGCATCGTGCGTGCGCTTGAGGATGTGCGCGCCATCCGCGTCAGCGCCGAAGCGGGCGAGGATGAGACCGCGGTGGCGGTGGAATCGGTGCTGGTCGAATCGAACCAGGTGGACGTCCACCTCGCCGGAAAGCCGCGCCGCAAACCAGAACGATCGATGATGTCGAGCTCGGCCTGCGGAGTGTGCGGCACCGTGATGATCGAAGACCTGCGGCGTGACCTGGCGGTTCTTTCGCCAGGCCCCCCAGTCGACCCGGCGCTTCTGCCGGTCCTGGTCGAAAGGTTGCGCTCGGGCCAGGGCATCTTCGATCGCACGGGCGGGCTTCATGCCGCGGGCCTGTTCACACCAAGCGGGGACGTCGTCCACGTTCGCGAGGACGTCGGACGCCATAACGCAGTCGACAAGGTGGTCGGCCGCTCGCTGCTCGATCGGCGCCTGCCGGCCAACGATTCCATCCTGATCGTCAGCGGACGGGCCGGTTACGAGATCGTCCAGAAGTCCATAACCGCGGGCATCGCCGTCCTCGCCGCGGTCGGCGCTCCATCCAGCCTTGCGGTCGCGCTGGCGCGAGAGTTCAACCAGACTCTGGTCGGTTTCGTGAAGGGGAATCGCTTCAACGTCTATTCGGCGCCCGAGCGCCTGTCCAATTCCTGAACGATGATCGCCGCTCTCGCTACACGGCCTGCCGCCCGGGCGGCAATGCTCGGGGCCTACATCCTGCTGGTCGAGTGGGCCCGGGCCCTGGCTTCGACCGTTCCCGGCGCGGCTGTGGGGGTGGTGATCCTCGGCGCGGCGGCCCTCACGCTGACGATCGCCGGCTTTCCCGCGGCGCGGCTGGGTCTGGGCACGTCTCAACTCGGGTTGCGGGTACTGGGCGGTCTTGCGCTCGCTGCCGTGCTGCTGCTGCCCGCTGCAGTGCGCGCGGGCTCGGCCCCGATCCTGCCGGCCTCGCTGGCGCTCGCCGCGTTGACGATTTCCATCGCCCAGGAGCTGGCGTTTCGCGGCGCACTGTACGCCGCGCTGGAGGAGGCGGGCGGCGCGCCACTCGCGATCGCCGGCAGCACGGTCGCCTGGACGGCGGCCCATGCGCTGTCGCACCCGCCGGCCTTCCTGGGCGCAGTGGCCGCGGCAGGATTGCTGCTCGCGCTGTGGCGCTGGGCGTGCCGCGACCTGGTGGGCCCGATCATCGGCCACCTCATCGCGGACCTGGCCCTGTGAAGCGCCGCATCCTCGTCGGCGCCGCCGCCGCTGTCTACGTGGTCGCGGCCTGGACGGTGGCGCCAGGGTTCTATGACGGATTCACCCCGCCGCAGCCGTACAACTGGACCTCGCCGCCGCCGGTGGCCGCCCCGGGCAACCTTCAGCCGCGCTCCGGCCACCTCGACGTCAAGGTGATCGATGGCGTGAGCGATGCCAACTCCGCGTTCACGGAGGACGGCCAGGTGGTGATCGGGTTCCTGCCCGGGGCCTTCGACGCGACGGGGAAGACGAGCATCTCGGTCGACATCAAGCCGGTGGCGACGTTCCCGACCCCGGTCGGTCTCCATTTCGCCACCAACGTCTACCTGATCACGGCCGACGCTCCGCTGGTCAAGGACGCCAACCTCGTGCTGCGGTATTCGAACCTCGTCCCGGCGCCGAGCTTCGTGTACCTGGCCACCGACCCGAACGGTCCGTGGAAGTCGATCGGCGGCGTGGAGGGCCAGCCCTTCACGATCCAGACGACCACCCGCCCGCTCGGCTACTTCGCCGCTGGATATCCCGCTAACGCGACGAACAAGACGGTCTCGACAAGCAGCCAGCTGCTGCCGATCGCGGTGGCCGTGCTGATCATCGGGGTGTTGATCGCCGGGATCCCGCTGGCCGTGGTTCGCCGCCGGCGCGCCGCAGGCGAGGAGGACGAGTCAGACGAGGATGAGGACCCCTAGCCGCATTACTCCTCGTATTTGACCGCCTCGAACAGAGTGCGGCACCGGCGGCATCGGTACTGAAGTGTCATCGCCTGGGTTCCGAACAGCGAGATGACCTCGGCGTTCCGTTCGGAACAGTGCGGGCAGCGCGGATCCGACCGCGGTTCGGCCCGCGGGGCGTCAACCTTCTTTGGCCGGGGCAACTGCGAACTTCTTCTCTTCGAGGCCGCGCAGCATCGCAAAGGTGCGCTCGTCGATCGCGCCCGGCCGGCCGCGCCGGCGAACCGGGTCCCAGCCCTTCCAATCGATCGTGACTGAGGGCGCCCTGGTTTCCAGCTTCTCTTCCAGCCGGGATCGCAGCTCTGGCGGGCCCATGCTCAGCCTGCCGTCGCGATGAAAAGCAGCAGTCTCTCCGTCCGTGGGCCCGAACCACGCGATCGCCTCCTGCCACGCGAGGTTGACCGGCGCGGCGTCGACACCCGACTTCAGCCAGCTGCGTCCGTGAAGGAAATGGAACCGTTCCTCCATCAGCATTTTTCGGAGCCGGTGCTGGAGCACCTCGACCGAGCCGTTCACGCAGGCCTCGATCATCACGGTGAAAGCCGTGTCGAGGATCGCGTTGGCGCCGACGAACTGCGCCCACTGGGTCCACGGCTCGTCGAAATAGGGCAGGGAGCTGAGGCTGGCGGGATCGGACTCACGCTCGGGGCCCCGCGGGTCTGCGCCGAGCGGTTCGAGGCAGCCGTAGAGCACCCGGCTGTGACCGAGGTCGTCGAGCCCCATTCCGGCGGCGGCGATGTCAGCCTCGAGCGATGGGGCGCGCGTCGCCCACTCCGCGTACCGAAGGCCGAGCATCTGCTTGTTGTCGGCGATGCTCAGCACCAGGTCCGAGAGGCTCACAGAGTCTTCCAAGTCCCATCAGCGGGAAAGAGAGCAGCGGCGCTTGCCCGGCCGAAGGCCGGGTCGGCTTTGCCGACGCCGCGATGAGAGGGAACCGGCAGGTTTCCTCTCATACTTCCCCCGGCTGCCAGAGCTCGATGATGTCGTCCTTGCGGACTATGGCCATCTCGACCCAACGTTCCTCGTCGTAGGTGGCGCGGGCGTAAGCGACCGCAAGGTCGTCGTCGGGGGCCACCACGCTGCCGACCTGGTGCAGCGCTTCGCCGCGCGTCTTGCGGGCGAACACCTCGTACTCGACCGCGTCGCCGCTCACACGCCGGTAGTTCGTCAAACCGCGACGCCCCAGGCTTCGAGCGCATCCCTTCCGTCCTGGGTCATGCGCGCCACCGTCCATGGTGGATTCCAGACGATGTTCACGTGGACCTCGCGGACGCCATCCTCACGCAGCAGTCGCTCCCTGACGTCCTCCAGGATGAAGTCGGATGCCGGGCAGCCCATTGCTGTGAAAGTAAGGTCGACCTCGACCCGTCCATCCTGCTCCGTGAGGCCATAGATGAGGCCGAGGTCGACAAGGTTCACAGGCATCTCAGGATCCTGCACCTGCGCGAGCGCGGCCCACAGCCGTTCGTTCATGGGCCGTTCTGGTGATGCGACTTGCGGAACTTGTGGAACTCCTCCTGGAACATTGCCACCATCTCGGCGTTGCGCGGTCCGCGGTTCCGCCAGCGCACCAGCACTTCGTCCCACGAGATCGGTTTGTTGAAATCCCACCGCTTGGCCTCGGCGTCGAACTCGCATGGGAACGGGTAGTCGAGCTCCCATACATCCTTTCCGTCCCTGACCTCCTTGTGCGAGGGGACCTTGATGCCGATCTGCTCGCAGTAGGGAACCACCATCGAGAGCCACCACTGCCGGAGCTGGTCGTTGGTGAGGCCTTTCAGGTGGTACTCGAGCTGCTTCGAATGCATCTTCAAGCTGTCGGGCAGGCCGAACCACTCGACGCTCAGCGGGAACATCCAGTCGACCGCTCGCTGGAGCTCGTCCTTGGCCGATCCGCCCGCCTGGCTGATTCGCTTCATCCAGGTGCGCCCGTTGCGCAGGTGGAAGTTCTCCTCGGCCATGACCTTGTTGAGCCCTCGCTTCCATGGACCGTACGAGCACTTCTCGTGGATGTCGCCCAGCAGGCAGAAGCCGGCCTGGTCGTACATGCCGTTGGCGACCACGAGCTCGGTCCAGCTCTCGAGCGGCACGTCGAACGCATAGGGATAACGAAAGCTCTTCGGGTCGCGGCTGAAGATCAGCTTCTCCTGGTCCTCGCCAAGCTCCTCGAGGATGTGATACGCGATGTGGGCGTGCGCAAGCTCGTCCTGGATGATCGCGATGCCCGTCATGAACGTGTTGATCGAGGGCGCGCGCTTGGCGGCGAGATAGTAGGCGGGCGCCGAGATCAGCTCGGTGTCGCCCGACACCGTGAGGGTGTGCTTCAGCTCTCGAAGGTACTCGGGGGTCATCTCCCGAGTGGACTCGATGAGCTCCCCGGACTTGATCATCTGGTCGAATTCGGCGGCAGTGGCCATCGGCCTCCATTCTCTGACAACCGGGGCGGGTAAAATCGTGCTTCCTACCGGGCGGCTGCGCCCGCACCGTGGTGGCTATAGCTCAGCATGGCAGAGCACCAGATTGTGGATCTGGCTGTCGAGGGTTCAAATCCCTCTAGCCACCCCAACAACCCGCCGCAGCCGGGGTCGGTGAGCATCAGGGCTTGCCGATGGGCATCCCCTGGACAGGCCGTCCGGACCTGTCCTTGCCGCGCGGCTGGGCCAAACATGGTGGGTAGCCATGAAACGAAACCTGGCGCTGGCCGCTGTGGTCATGATCCTGGTTGCTTGCGGCGCCACCCCGGATGGACAGGGGTCGGCTTCGCCGACCTCGTCCCCCTCCTCATCACCGACCTCGTCGCCGACGTCGTCGCCGACACAGAGTCCATCGCCGTCACCGTCCCCCAGCCCGTCGCCGACTCCGGCGCCGTTGCCACAGGTCAGGGCAGGCGCGCTGGCTTACGTCGCGGTCCGGGTTGCCACCGGTTGGCACAGCTGGTCGTCTCCGCGCGCGGTCGATGGCCCCGCGCTCGAGAACCCGGTTCGTATCGAGGCCTGGATCGCGGCGATGGACAGCTCCGCGAAGGAGGGCCTGATCGGCCGCATCGAC
>JBGPOC010000172.1:0-5478 GCA_041487825.1 Candidatus Dormibacteraceae bacterium
CCCCACGCTTGCCGGCCGGATGGTGATGGTGGGATATCCCGGCTGGCTTTGGACCTACGGGGTGGCCGACTACGTGCAGAAGGGCGCCGACGAGAGGCTGATACTCGAGGGCGCTCAGTCCACCCCGGACCTCGTGGACAAATACGGGGTCGGCTACGTGCTCATCGGCCCGCAGGAGCTGGCGGCCCCGCGCAACGCCAACGTCACGTACTGGGGCGAGCACGGCACCCTCGTCTACAGCAACGGCGAGTACTCGATTTACAAGGTTGGAAGCTAGGGGGCCGGCATCCCCAGCGGTCGTTCCGGCACGGTCCTGGGCGCTTCGACGTGGGACTCCTGGGCTGCCTCGAGGAGGCGGGCCAGCCGCTTCAACTCCCGATCGCCTCGGTCGAGGCGATTGACGATTTGCAAAAGGATCTCGTCCTGGTGCATCAAGTGGTTCATCAGGGCCTTGAGCTCTTCCTCGGCCTTCACGTCCAGCTCGTAGTCGTGCTGGGCGCGAAGGCGTTCGCGGTCACCCTGCCGGTTGAAGGCCATCAGGACGAGTAAGAGCCACGCCGCCACCTCGAGGGTGAGGATGAAGTTCAGGAACTGGAACGGATAGGGATCCCAGTGCTTGATCAGGCTGAGCGCGTTGAGCACCACCCAGACGACCATCAGGCCGAGCTGCGCCAGCACGAACACCCAGCTCCCGACAAGGCGGGTGAAATCGACGGCGATGCGATCGGCCAGCGTCAGCCTTCTCTCGCTCTCGCGGTTGAGGTCGCGGACCGGCGGGTGGTCGTGCTGGTGCTTGATGAGATCTCGGGCGATGTCTTCGATTTCTCTGCCGATTGACATGGATCTTGCCTCAGGGGTTGCCACGTTATGGACGTGGACCGGGTCATAGCTTCGCTCAAAATGACCTCGCCTGGCTACGGAAAGTAAGCCGAGGGCCGATTTCAGCGGTAGTCGTGGGAGCGCTGGCTCGGTCTGGGAACGCCCTCGAGCGCCTGGATGTGGGTGGCCAGGACCGACCAAACCCCGTCCTGTCTCTGCATCACCCCGTCGATGACCAGGATCGGCTGGCGGTTGGCGACCTGTCGGTAAAGGTCGTAGACGTCGGGCTTGATGGTCACGTTGACCTGGCCGAACTCGTCTTCCAGGGTGAAGAAGCGGATCTTCTTCGCCGTCGACGGCGCCTGGCGTGTGATCACCAGGCCGGCGACCCGGACCTTGCGGCCGTCCGGGATCGATGGGAGCGTGTTGCTCTCGAGTGCTCCCAGCTCGGCGAGGCGGCCGCGACAGAAATAGATCAGGTGGTGGCCTGTCGAAAGATCTGAGATCCGGTACTCGAGCTGGTTGATGTCGAAGTCGTCGAGCCTGGGCAGGTCCGGGGCGGTGCTGTTCAGCCACAGCTCTGATTGAGCGTGCAGGCGGCGCTTGAGACCGTGGCCGTGCCATCGCTCCTGCCAGCCCCATAGGAGCTCGCGCCGGGCCTGGCCAAGCGCGTCGAAGGCGCCGACCATCACGAGGTTGCGGACTGCGCCGGGCCCGATCGGTCCGCCCCGCAGACGGTCGATGAAATCGTCGAAGGATCGGTACGGGCCGCGTTGGCGCTCCGCGACGATGGTCTTGCGACCCTCCTCGCCAAGGTCGCGCACGTAGTTGAAGCCGATGCGCATGGCGTGCTGCGTCTTAACAACCAGGGTTTCCGTGTTTTCGAAATCGCCGTAAGGTTCGCCGCGGCGTGCCGGTTGGGGGAGGGAACCGGTCGGGAGGAGGGAGGGCCCCGCGAGGCCGGGTGAAGCGCTCTCGATCGGCTCCGGCAGGCAGCGTATGTCTGATCGGTTGACGTCGACCGGCAGCACCGTGACCCCATGTCGCTTGAGGTCCTCGACCAGCACACTGGGATGGTAGAAGCCCATCGGCTGGTTGTTGAGCAGACCGCACCCGAACTCGACCGGGTGATTGAGCTTGAGCCACGCCGTCTCATAGGACGTGCGGGCGAACGCAGCGGCATGTGAGCGACAAAAGCCGTAAACCGCGAAGCCCTGCACGGCCGCGAAAAGCTGGTCGGCCACCTCTCGAGGAACCCCGTTGGCGAGGCAGCCGGCGATGAACCCGCCTTCAAGCGATGACATTTCGACATGGTTGAGGTGACGGGTCATCGCGCGCCTGAAGCCATCCGCCCCGCTGGGGGTCATGCCCGCGACCCTCATCGCGATCTCGATGATCTGCTCCTGGTAGAGGATCACGCCCAGCGTGTCCTTGAGGATCGGCTCTAGCAGCGGGTGCGGATAGGTGACCGGCTCGCGGCCCTGCTTGCGGCGGATGTAGGGATGAACGGCGTTGCCCTGGATCGGACCTGGCCGGATGATGGCGACCTCGACCACCAGGTCGTTGAAGCTGTTCGGCCGGGTGCGTGGAAGGGTCTGCATCTGCGCGCGCGATTCGATCTGGAAGACGCCGATGGTGTCGGCGGCGCTACACATCTCGAAGACCTTCGGGTCGTTCAGCGGCAGGAGGTCGAGGTCGAGTCGCACGCCGGCCGTGTCCTTGATCAGCTCCAGCGCCTCGGCGATGACAGAGAGCGTTCGCAGGCCGAGCATGTCCATCTTGATGAGGCCAAGGTCCTCGACGTCATCCTTGTTGAACTGGACTACCCGCCGTCCCTCCATCGTCGCCGGCTCGACCGGCACGATGTCGACGAGCGGCTCCCCGGTGACCAGCATGCCGCCGTTGTGGATGGACAGGTGGCGTGGGAAATCGATGACCTCACGGCACAGCTCGAGGAATTGCTGCCAGCTCTTCGGGCGCATGTCCGGCGGCGGCACGGCGTCAGTCATCGAATCCTCGACGTCCTCCGTGAACCAGCGGTCGACGCCTTTCGCGAGCCGGTCGAGCAGCTCATTTGAGAAACCCAGCGCCTTGCCGACCTGCCGTATCGCCATCCGCGGTTGAAAAGTGACGACGTTGCAGACCATCCCCGTCCGCTCCCAGCCGTACTTGTCGTAGACGTACTGGATCACCTGCTCGCGGTGCTCGGTCGAGAAATCGATGTCGATATCGGGCGTGCTCGTCATCTCCTCGTGCAGGAAGCGCTCGAAGAGGAGGTTGTGCTCGATGGGATCCACGCGGGTGATGCCGAGCACATAGGCGACGATCGAGTCGGCGGCCGAGCCGCGGCCCTGGCCCGGTACGCCGTGCTCGCGTGCGAAACGCATGAGGTCCCAGTTGATGAGGAAGAACTCGGCCAGCCCGGTCTTCTCGATCACATCCAGCTCACGCTGGAGCCGGCGTGCCACCTCGGGGGTGATCGGCCGGTAGCGCTCGCGCACGCCTTCGAAACACAGCTTGTAGAGGAATGAGAAAGGTGTCTCGCCCGAAGGAACCGGGTAGCCGGGAAAGCGCACCTTGCGGAAGTCGAGCTCGAGGTCGCACTGCTGTGCGATGTCCCACGGCGTGGCGAGCGCTTCCGCATGACCTTTGAAAAGCGGGCGCATCTCCTCACCGCTTTTCAGGCAGTGCTCGGCGTTTGGGAACAGGTGGGGACGCGACTCGTCGAGAGTCGCGCGGTGGCGGATCGCGACCATCACGTCGTGCAGCCGCCGCCGCTCACGCACGTGGTAGTGGACCTGGTTGGTGGCCACGAGTGGCGCCCCGCAGCGCTTTGCCATCGCAGACCTGCCCTCGAGCACCCATGGGTCCTCGGAGCGAAGGTGGTGGTGCAGCTCGCTGAAGACATTGTCTTTGCCCAGTGCCTCCTGCAGCCCACGAAGGCGCGTCTCATCGTCCGTGGCGCTGAGGTAGAAGAGGTCGCCGCGGTGTTCGGCGACCGTGGCGAGCGTTGCACGCGCCTCGCCCTTCGGCTGATCGGTGTGGGCGAGGCTGAGCAGGCGGCAGAGGTTGGAGTAGCCGCGGAGATTGCGGACGATCATCACGATGTCCTGGCCGTCGACCTCCAGCGTGGTGCCGATGAGTGGCTTCACTCCGACCTTGCGGCAGGCCTGGAGAAACCTGACCGCGCCGTAGACGCCTCCGCGGTCGGTGATCGCGAGCGCGGGCATTCCCAGCTCGGCCGCGCGGAACGCCAGCTCGGCGGGGTGTGAGCCACCATCCAGGAAAGAGAAGTTGGAGTGACAGTGCAGCTCGACGTAGGGGTTCACGGTGGGCACCCCTTTCAGCTACACGACGTAGCCAGGCGACAAATCTCGGGGATTGCGGTCACATCGATAGGCGCCTACGTTTGTCGACGGCCCCGAAGGGAACGTGCGAGGGATCTGGCACCAGCCGCAAGGCAGGCGCCGGAGCCAGCGAAGCGAACCGGCGGGGTCAATTTTTTTTGCCTCTGACACCTCAGTCATAGACCCGCTCTACAAACCACTCGTCCCTGCTGAGGTCGTGGTACAGCTCGCACAGAAGGTTGTTGTTGAGCACCGCCTTCCAGTACTCGCGAACGACCGGCTGGTTCCACCACTCGGTTTCGACCTTCCAGCGCGCGATCGGGTCGACTGAGCCGTTGAACGCGCCCGTGATGAAGCAGGGCGTGCTGTCGGCGCTCAGTGTCACATCAACCGCGGCGGGCGGTGACAGCAGGCGTGTCACGCGAAGCGCTGCATGGGGAGTGGGGAGGAGAGGAGCGCAGGTTGAGGGTGATGCACGATCTCATCGCCGTGGCGTTCCTGCAGGCGCTCCAGCGCGGCGATCACCTCTTCGCTGTTGCCGTCCCCACCAGCCCACAGTCGCAGCTGCCGTCGGCCAGCGCCTTCGATGACCGGGAGCTCGATCCACAGCTCCGTGATCGGAGCGCGCGGCTGCCACTCCTTGATCCATGAACCGATGAGGCCGAAGAGCTCGACCGCGCTGCTGAGTGGATGTCGCACGATGGACTCGCGTTCCTCAGCCTCTTGCACGCGACTGACCGATTCGAGAAGAAGTCGCACGCGCACGTGCTTGGCGCCTGCGCCGCGCAGTCCGAGCTCGCCGGCGAGGTCGCTGCAAAGTGCGCGAGCGACGAAGAGGAGAGCCTCGCGATCCTCAATCGGTGGCTCTAACTGGCGATGTGCGCTGGTGAACTCGGGTGGTTGCCACGGCGTGAGCTGATCCGGCTCGAGGCCGCGCGCGAGCAGGACCGCATGTCTCCCGGCGCGGCCGAGCTGGCTCTCCAGCTCGCGCTGGCCGAGGGCCGCCACCGCGCCCAGGGTGCGCAGGCCGAGCAGGTCCAGACGTTCGAGCTGTTCCTCATCGAGTGGAAGCTCATGCGATGAGAGAGGGGTGAGGAAAGCACGCACGTCCTCGATGCGCATGAGACGTCCGGGCCGCGCGCGAGCCGCGGCGAGTCGGGCTGAGAAAGGGCCGGACGCGAGACCGAGCCGTGGGTCGCGCCCGATCGCGGCACGAAGCCTGCGCCGTGCCTCGCGGATCGATTCGCCGGGCTTCGGCACTCCACCTACGTCCAACCATGCGACGCCTTCCACTCGAACCTCGACAACAGGG
>JBGPOC010000173.1:0-5455 GCA_041487825.1 Candidatus Dormibacteraceae bacterium
CGCCGCCTCCTCCGACGGAGGACCGGCCGGCATGGCCATCGCCAGGTCGTCGCGGAGCTCCGCCTCGGAGAGCCCCAACCTGATGCTCCAGAAGGCGCCCAGCACGGACCGGGCGGTCGCAAAGAGGTAGCCCCTGATCGCGCTGGGCGGCGCTCCGTGTCGCAGGCGCGGGATGGCTTTCATGGCCACCTGCTGCGTGAGGTCCTCCGCGTCCGGACGGTTGCCGACCCTGGCGTAGATGAATGCGTACACGAGCTCCAGCTCGTCGAGCGCGATCGCCGTGGTCCGCGAAGCCGCCGGGAGCTCGAGAATCTCGCCCTCCCCCTCTGAGGCAGCCTCCAGATCTTCGGGATGGCCGGGGCCCCTACTCATGGGATCCCTACTTGAACAGGTTCCCGCAGAGCAGGTAGTTGGAGTTGGTTCCTTGCATGTCGGGTCCCGCGTGAACCACCGCGTAATAGGTTCCAGTTGCCGGTGGGAACCTGGCTTTGAATGTCGTCTTGACGTCGGCGGTCCCGTCGCCGCTCGCCACCACCTGGTTGAGTGCGAACACGATGCCGCCGTGCTTCTGACAGCTGCCCGCGTGGACGTGGGAGATGTGCGACGAGGTCGACTGGAGCCCGGTGATCTTGAGCTCGACGGAAAGCAAGTCTGACTGCGTGGTCACCGTGATGGTTCCCGTGGCCCTGGTCTGAATGCCACTCAGCTTGAATGTCCGCACGACCGGGGAGCCGCTCGGAGTCGGGGTGCCGGCGGCCCGGGTCGGCGTTGGCGTCGAGGCGGTTCCGGACGAGCCGCAGGACGCCGTGATCACAACCACAGCCACAAGCGCGAGCAGCCTGCTCACCTCGGAGGTCTCCTGTCAAGTGCGTCCACGAGCGTTACCCATGAAGGTTACTTGTCGGGGTGGGGTTCGACTCGACTTCTGAAGGAAACACCGGTGGTCAGAGACGGCCCTCCTGGGCTTTTCCGCGAGTGAGGGGACACTCGCACCCAGGAGGGCCCGGAGGGAGAGTCTGTTATGCGTGCCGTGCGACCGGCCAGCCCGGGCGGCCTGAACGTCGCCACAGCAGGTAGCCGAGCCCCAGGAGGATCACGATCGGACCGATCGCGCCCAGTCCGGTGATGACGTAGTTGATGGTGGTGACGAAGTTGTGCGCGGCGTCACTGATGGAGGTCACGAAGCCCCAGCTGTCCCGCGGGGCGGTCTGGATCGGCGCCCCCGCTTCGAGCAGGTTGACGGTCACCGTGCTGAACGCGGTGTTGTGCTCGATGTACTGGATCTGACCCTTCAGCTGCTCGATCTGGCCGGTGATCTGGCCGATCTGCGTCTGCACCGCGATGATGTCCGAGATCGACTGCGCCTTCTTGAGCAGGGCGAGCATCGCGTTGCGCTGCGCCACCTGGTTCGCCAGCCTGGCCTGCAGGTCGACGTACTGGGCGCTCACATCGTTGCCGCTGATGTGCTCGTTCTGAATGTCGCCCAGCTTGGCGAGCTGGTCGATCGTGTCGTCGAACCTGGTCGCCGGCACCATGAAGGTGATCACGCCGGTCCGGATCTTGTCGTTCGTGACCGGGTTGGCCTGGGCGTCGGTGCCGGAGATGTACCCCTGCTCCTGCTCCACCAGCAGACGCACGCTCGCGAGCTTGGAGTAGAAGAGACCCGACCCGACGGTGACGGTCAACTGGGCCTGGCGGATGACCTGGGGGCCCTGAACGGCGGGTACGACGTTCGGGATTCCGCCACCGGTCTGGTCGGTCCCGACCGACGGATCGTTCTTCGGTCCGGGCGCCGCCGGCACCGGCTGGCCGGTGGTCTCGCCTGCCTGCAGCCCGGTCGTGCTGCCACCGCTGCTGGGCGCGCCGCCCGCGCCTCCGCAGGCTGCCGCCGCCACGAGGATCGCAACGATTACGAAGAGCTTCTTCATTTGACGGCCTCCTGCCGATTTGATGCTTACCAAACGCAGCCGACCGCCGCAGGTAACAATTGCGAGCGTGTTACAGGTCCGCAACCTCGCCATCGATGTCGCCGCGCGGCGGGTGCTCTCCGACGCCAACTTCACCGTGGCGGCGGGGGACAAGGTCGGGCTCGTAGGGCGCAACGGGGCAGGCAAGACCAGCCTGTTGAAGGTGCTGGCGGCGGAGGACGACGCCGCCGCTGGCCTGGTACTGCGCCGCGGCACCCTCGGTTACGTCCCGCAGAACCCGAGGCCGAGGGCGGAATCGGCTCAGACGGCCCTTTCTCACATCCTGTCGGGACGGGGGCTGGATCGAGCGGCGGCGCGCCTCGTGGAGCTGCACAAGAGCCTCGAGAAGGACCCGTCGATGGACAACATCCACCGCTTCTCCGAGGCTGAGGAGAAATACCGGCTCGACGGCGGCTACTCCGGGGAATCCGACGCGCGGCGAATCGCCACCGGCCTAGGCCTCAAGCCGGACCGCGTGGACCTCGCTCTCGGCGTGCTCTCAGGTGGCGAGCGACGCCGCGTCGAGCTCGCGCGAGTCCTGTTCGCGGAGGCAGACCTCCTCCTCCTCGACGAGCCGACCAACCACCTCGACAGCGACGCGAAAGCCTGGCTCATGGACTTCCTGCGCAACTACCGCGGCGCTGTGATCGTGGTCAGCCACGACCTGGTCCTCCTCGACGAGGCGATCACGCGCGTGCTCCACCTGGACGCCGGCCGGTTGATCGAATATCGCGGCACCTACTCGCAGTACCAGGCGGCGCGGCGGCTCGAGGAGAAGCGTCTCAGCTCCCTCGCCGTCCGGCAGGAGGCCGAGATCAAGAGGCTAAGCCTGCTGGCCGAGGTCATGCGCCGCCAGACCGAGAAGCGCGCCCGCACCGCCAAGGCCATCTTCAAGCGCGTCGACCGCCTGAAGGCGCAGAAGGTCGCGGCGCCCAAGCGCGAGCGCAAGGTCAAGGTCCATTTCCCGGACCCGCCTCACAGCGGCCGCGTGGTGCTGACCGTCGAGGGGCTCACCAAGGGCTACGGCGGGCCGGTCGTGTTCCGCGACCTGAACTTCGAGGTCGAGCGCGGCCAGCGGCTCCTGGTCATGGGCTTGAACGGAGCCGGCAAGACCAGCCTGCTGCGCATCCTGGCCGGCAAGACCGAGCCGAACTCCGGCACGTTCCGCCTCGGTCACGGCGTGTCGCTCGGGTACTACGCCCAGGAGCACGAGGGGATTCGCGCCGGAGTGCCGGTGCTCGCCCACATGCGCGAACATTCGGACGAGGACGAGCGTGCGCTCCGGGCGCTCCTCGGCACCTTCAGCCTGAGCGGCGATATCGCCCGCCAGGACGCGGGCACGCTCTCGGGCGGCGAGAAGACCAAGCTCGCCCTGGCGCAGCTCGTGGCCGGGCGGCACAACCTGCTGCTGCTGGACGAGCCGACCAACAACCTGGATCCGCCGTCACGGACAGGCGTCGCGCTGGCGCTCGGGGCATGGCCGGGAACCATGGTCATCGTCAGCCACGATCCCGAGTTCGTGGAGGCGCTTCAGCCGGGCCGAGTGCTGTTCATGCCCGAAGGGCGCCTCGACTACTGGGAAGAGGATCTGCTCGACGTGGTCTCACTGGCCTGATTGAGAATAGGAACGTGAGCGAGGCCAAGATCCGCGAGATCCTGATGCCAGACCTCGAAGGGGCTGAGGAGATCACCGTCGGCGCGTGGAGCAAGAAGAAGGGCGACCATGTGACCGAGGGCGAGACGCTGATGGAGGCGCTGACCGACAAGGTCAACGCCGAGATCCCCTCCCCCGTCAGCGGGATGGTCGAGGAGCTTCTGCTAGAGGAAGGCGACCCGGTCCAACCGGGTCAGCCGATCGCCCGGGTTTCGCCCGAATAGCCGGCTAGACGCGGCCAGGGCCGGCCTTGGCGAACTTGGCGTCTTCCTCTTCGCCCAGCCGGCGTCCGAACCACCACGCCACCGCCAGGACGATGACCACGCCGATGGCGACCGGGATCGCGAGCGGGGCGAGGGTCGCGGCGACCTGCTGGTAGTGCTGACCGAGCAGGAAGCCCGCATACGCGAGCCCGAGGTTCCACGGTAGGGCGCCCAGGACCGTGACGATCGTGAACTTCGCGTATCCGATCTTTGAAAGCCCGGCGGGAAACGAGATGTAGGTGCGCACGATCGGCACGACGCGGCCGAGCAGGACCGCCCAGAGTCCCCAACGATCAAAGAACCGGTTGGCCAGGCGAAGGTGGCCCCGGCTGAGTCCCATCCACCGCCCTGCTCGGCTCAGGATCACCATCTCCCCAAACCGGCGGGTCAGGTAGAAGGCGATCAGCGAACCGGTGAGGTTCGCCAAGGTCGCCACCACGACGACGAGGATGAAGTTCAGCTGGCCCAGAGACGCGAGCGCCCCTCCGAGCGGCACGACAACCTCGCTCGAGATGGGAAGCCCTGCGCTCTCGCCGGTCATGGTCACGAAGATGGCGACGAGGCCCCAGGAGGAAACCAGGTGGATGAGCAACTGGGTCATGGGCGGCTCACAGCCTAGACCAGGGTTGCCGGATCGCCGCGGCCGGCGAGCACCAGGCGGAAGGGCAGCGTGCGGACCTGCTGGTCGTCGACCATGATCTCGAAACGGTAGAAGCCGGGCTTCTCGATGTGCACGGCCGCGAGGTTGATCACGATGTTGGCGGCCAGGTCCCAACCCGCCGGGTGCTCGCTCGGGACCTGGCGCGCAGGCACGGTCAGGACGATCGGCTGGGCCAGGATGGCTTTTCCATCCTCGTCGCTGCAGTGGACCTCCACCTTATGCGCCCTTCCAGATTCGAGCCGGCTCGTCACCAGGCGCAGCACCATGGCGCCGCCGAACGGGGCCGGGAAACGGTCGCGCCACAGGGTGTCGATCCCGGCGCCGAGGATGTACACGAGCCCATTGGGCGGACCTTCCGCCGCGTTGGCCAGTAGCGCCCAATCGAGCCTCATGTTTCGGAGCGTACAGGGCTAGGCGAGCCAGCGTCCGTCCCTCATGACCTCGCGACCCTCCAGCTCGTCGTAACCACGATAAGCCTGGATCCGCGACGGCTGGAGCGTGAAGTAGACCCAGTCTCCGCCCACGGCTTGCGGATCCCAGCCGACGGCGGTGGTGAAACCCTCGGACACGACCGGGTCGGCGCCGACAGGCGCGCCATGGCCGGCGGTCTCAGCATCGATGACGATCACATCATCGGGAGAACCGACGGCCAGCCGGGCAACGCCCGTGGACTCGAGGTTGCGGGCGGACCTGGTTGTGCGAGAGGTCGCGATGATGAGCCGGCTTCCATTCCACCAGGCTGACACCGCAATGAGGTGCGGCCGTCCCTTTCGGTCAGCGGTGGCCAGCCACAGATCGCCTTGCTTTGCGAGCGCAGCAACGACGTCTGCCTTTCGCTCTTTTGGACTCCGCCCTTCGCCCATGACCCGAACTCCTATGGGGCCTCGACCACCTGCACATCCTCCCGGTC
>JBGPOC010000174.1:0-5413 GCA_041487825.1 Candidatus Dormibacteraceae bacterium
GCACGAAGATCACGCCATCCTTCAGCAGGCGCGAGTAGATGTCGTAGGCGCGCTCGCCGTGCCCGTCGTTCGTGATCACGGTCGGGATCAGATGCATCTCGTCTACCTCCTCGGCTCGAAGCCGATGCGTGGCCGCGCTTTGGGCGGCGGGTTGGCCATCGCCAGGTACGCGCTGAAATCGGCGACGCTCCGCAGGGCCTCCATCGGCAGAGCGGCGGTGGCGAGGCGAAGCTTCACGGGCGGGTCCTCCGGCCAGCTTCGCCGCTCCGGATCTGCGCCCAGGAGGCGCGCCAGGTCGGCGTACACCTCGGCCGGCGGGACGCCCAGCGTGTGGGCGACCGCCAGCAATCGCTCGGTCGAGACCTCCTTGAGGCCCCTTTCGACCTCTGACAGGTGGGCGGGCGACAGGCCGGCCTCCGCCGCCACCTCGGTCAGAGTTCGGCGCGCGGCCTCGCGGCGACCACGCAGGACGGCTCCGAGCGCTGCTCGCACCAGTTGGGCGGATTCGCTGTAGGCAAACATCATTCCTTGATAGCGAAGCATACGCCCGGCGAACGGCTTATCTGGTCGAGGATTTCCTCGAGAACGTCGCCCCCGGAGGTGCCGGGACGGCAAGACGCTCCGCTTCGCTGCCGGCGCCGCGGCGCTGGAGCTCCAGCTTCAGGCTCTCCTCGCCGCGGGCCATTGCCCATCGGTGGTTGGCGCTGAAGATCGGGCGGAAGATGAAGGTGCCGTACCTGAGCAGCGCCTTGTCGGCCCTTATCCGCCAGTCGTAGCGGACGTCGACGAAGTCTCCCTGCTGCTCCAACGTCCACACGCCGGTGCCGACGAAGTCGCCATCGGCGGCCAACGTGAAGCCGGCGGCTCCGCGGGACTCGGTGATTTTGAAGCGCCAGCGCAGCGTGTAAGGCAGCCACCCTTTCGTGACTAGGTCGACGACCCTACCGACATGGGTCTCGGGGTCGCCCGCTTCGAGCTCGCGCACGTCAAGGTACACGGACGGCCACCAGCGGGGGAGCCCGATCGGGTCGCCCAACACCTCGGCGACCTCGCGCGCGGTGCCCGGGATCCTCCAGCTGGTGATGAAGTGATACTCGGCCGCCATCGGTGGATTTAAACGACTCTAGTCCTTGAGGTTGTTCGGGTCCAGCAGCTCCTGCTTCGGGCGCTCGATGCGCTGGCGCGAGCGCATGATCTCGATCAGCTTCTTGCGGCCCTTTGGCGGTCCGATCATGATCGCGCCGACCAGCCTGTCGTTCTTGAAGAACAGCTTGCGGTAGAACTTCTCCTCGAAGCTGTAGGTGCGCACGGATTCCAGGTCCGGCTGCACGTCGGGCGTGACTCCCATCACCGCCAGGGTCGACCCGAACATCGTCGTCGTATAGGTCGGAACGTCGAAGAAGTCTTCATCCGCTCCGGCCATGTTTCGAGCCGCCACCTTTCCGTGAGCCTCGGCGTTGTCCCACGTGCCCATCTGGTTGTGCCGCTCGACCATCAGGTCGTAGAAGACGGCGATGTCCCCCGCCGCGTACACGTCAGGCGCCGACGTCCGCAGCTTGGAGTCGGTGACGATGCCTTTGTTCAGTTCCACACCGGTGGTGGAGCGGACCGGCTCCGTGTAATAGTCGAGGCCGACTCCGTAGGTCAGAAGGTCGAACTCGACCCGGCGTCCGTTCACGGTCTCGGCCACAAAGCGGCCGTTGTTGCGGCTGAACTTCTGGACCTCGTCGGAGGTGATGAACTCGACCCCCTGGGCTTCACCCATCTGGCGGCACAGCTGCCCGCCGGCCTCGTCGAGGACATAACGAAGGAACCAGGGGCCGCGCATGATCCAGGTGAGCTGTGCCTTCTTGCGAAAGCTCACACCTTCGGCGAGCTCATAGCCGATGAAGCTGCCACCCATCACCAGGACCCGCTCGGAGGCATCCGCCTTCTCGATAATTTCGTCGGTGTCGTCGAGGGTCTGAAAGCCGACGCACCGCGAGACCTGGTCAGACCCGGGCCATGGTGGCGGCTTCGGCCGGCCCCCCGTGGCGATGAGCAGTGCGTCGTAGGGGAACTCCTGGTCCCGGTTGGTACGCACGACCTTGCTCGCGGCGTCGACCTCGGTCGCCCACGTCTCGAAGTGGATGTCGAGATTCTTGTCGGCGTAGTCCTGGGCGGTGCGCATGAAGACCTTCTCCCTGCGCACCTGGCCGCGCAGGTAGCGGGGCAGGGCCACGCGGTTGTAGAGCGGATGGCGCTCGGCCGCGATCATCACGATCGAGGCTTCGGCATCGAGCTTGCGCAGCTCCTCGGCGCAGGTCTGCCCTGCGATCCCGTTTCCCAAAACGACGTAGCGACGGGTCAACTACAGCTTGAGGGCGTAGATGTAGCTGGTGTCGTCGTCATTGGCGAAATCGTATCCGCTCGCGCGCAGGTCGTCGCCAGACGGGTGGCCGCGCGGCAGCGCGACGGTCACGTCTTCGAGCCCGTCCGCGTCTGCCTCGAAACGCAGCGCCAGCATCAGCTCGCGCAGCGCTCCACCGGTGCCGGCGACGAATGCGACGGCGACGTTGTCGCCCCATGGCTCGCGAAGCCCGGCGATTGCTCGACCCCCCGGTCCAGACCTGAGCATCCCGATCCCGGCCAGGCGAGAGAGCTCGGCTGGGCCCAGATCCTGGGCGCCCTCGAAGTCGGCGGTGACGCCGCCCCACAGCTCGATGCCCGGGCTCGAGGCGATCCCGGCCCACAGCTTCTCCGCCTCGCTCGGGTCCGGGATCCGCGCCGGCTCGCCGCCTTCGACGCGCGGCCCCTTCCACCAGCGGTCATCCTGCAGGCGTTTGAAACCGAGCTCCTCGAACAGCCGGACGGCGCTGGGGTTGCCGGTGGCCAGGCGCATTTCGCGGAGGTTCTGGTCGCGGGCCTCCGCGATGGCGGACACCAGCATCGCGCGGGCCAGGCCCTGCCGGCGATGCGTGCTGGCGACGCGCAGGCCCTCGTACCAGATCAGCCCGGAGGCGTAAGGACGCATGCGCTGCAGCCCGACCACCACGCCGTCCTTCTCGATCGCCTGAAACGCGGCGCCGGCGTCGGAGACCCACTCGTCGAACACCCGCGGGACGTAGTCGTGCCCATCCCAGACGTCGCGCGTGAGCTCGACCACACGCTCGCGATCCGCCGGCCGGACCGGCCTTATGACGAGATCTGTGGTCGCCAATGCGCGATTCCCGACAGCGTGACCCCACCGTCAAACACCAGCTCGTCGCCGTCCTCGACCAGCACCTCCTCGAGGGTTGCCCGGGCCATGGCCTCGTCCCAGCCCGAGCCCATGACTGCCCTGCAGTCGTCCAGGGCATCGGCCATGTCCGTGTAGCGGTGGACGATCGGGTAGCGCGCGAAATCGACGTCGGGGGCGATCCCCATCTGGATCAGCAGCATGAAGAGGTCGCTGAACCGCGGCATGCGTGGTTCTTCTCCCCCTCGAATGCGCTCGCGCAGTACGGTTGCCGGGTGGCGCAGCGGCAGCTCGCGCATCATGATGAAAATTCGCTCGCGCGCCGATCGCTGCATCTTTTCGATGAAGGGAACCGGCTCTGTGACTCCGTAAAGGACGTGACAGCAGATGACCAGGTCGGCAGGAGCGACGGCGGCGTCCTCCCAGCTGCTCGCGACGACCGTCATGTTGTCGCGCGGAGGAATCCGCGCGCGCATTCCTTCCGACGGTTCCACCGCGGTGACCCACTCCAGGCGTTCGGCGAGGGGCAGGGCGTGGCGTCCCGTGCCGGCGCCCACGTCGATCAGGGTCTTGCGCGACGAGAGGTAGGGCTCGATCACGTTCAGGAACTCGTCGGCCCTGGCGCGGTTGGAGCGTGCGAACGTCGGGGCGCGACGGTCCCAATAGTTGGGGTCGCCGTGGGCGCCGGCCGCCGCGGACCGTTCCTCGAGCAGCGATCGCCAGTGCTCCGCCCAGTCGATGTCCGCCGTCCGGCCCGCCGCTTCCCGCATGGACAACCGAGGCTACCGCATCCCCTGGGCTCGCGTTGCTCCTGGCGGCTCTGTGACACCACTATGGAGAAGGCGGGGACAAATCCGGAGGCAAATCCGATGAGTGGATGACGCGCCTACCATTGGCGGCACCGTGGCGGGCAGCACGCACTCCGAGTTCACGCCGGCCGAGTCCGATGTGCTCGCACGCTACTTCACCAATCTCGACCGACCCGTCTTCGCCCTGCGGAATCTGCCCGAGGTGGTCAAGGGGGCCCTGTTCTCCCGTTACTCGCGCACCGAAAAGAGCCTGCGCCGAGTGCTCCTTGACGAGTTCATCAACCAGCCCGATTCGGGTTTCGAGCACCTCGTGGGGTCGCAAGCCGGCGCCGACGACATGGTGGCGATCCGCCGCGCCGAGGAGTTCTACGAGCGGGTTCTGGTCGGCTACGGCGACGACTCGGTGGCGGAGCTCGCGGGCGCCCACGTCGCAGTGGAGCGGGTTTCAACGCTGGCCGCCAAAGCCCTCGAGGACAGCCGGATCGGGCTGTCACCCCTCGAGAAATCGACGCGCTACGTGCGTTTCGATCGGCCGGGGCCCGACGGCCGCCATCTCTACCATCGCGGTCCGGAGCTGGCTCATCCTGCCTACGAGCCGGCCGCCGACGCGCTGTTCGGGGCCTACAGCGAGCTGATCGAGCCGTTGACCCAGGCCATACGGGAGCGATATCCGCTCGAGGAGGGGGAGACCGATCGGGCGTGGAAGTCCGCCACCAGGGCGAAGGCGCTCGACATGCTGCGCGGGCTGCTGCCGGCCGGGACGCTGACCAACCTCGGCCTGTTCGGAAATGGACGCGCCTTCGAATACCTGATCACCAAGATGGCCGCGTACGAGCTGCCCGAATGCCGCGGCCTGGCCGCCGACCTCCATCGCGAGCTCGACCTGGTCATCCCGTCGTTCGTCAAGCGGGCTCTGGACGAGAGATACGGCGCGCCTGCGGCCGCGAGGATGGCCCGGTCAAGGGCGGCCCTCAGGGAGATTGCGACGCGCGGTCCCTCCCCGGCTTCGGGGCGGCGCAACCGTGAGGCGGCCCGGCCGAGCGTGAAGCTGCTGGAGTACGACCCGGACGCGGAGCGAAAGGTGGTGGCGGCCGCGTTGTTCCCACATACGGACGCCTCCTGGAACGACATCCAGGGCGACCCTGAGGCCATCCTCGAGGCCATGCTCGGAGATCGCGCCAATCGACGGCAGCGAACGCCGCGAGCGCTGGAGCACGCCCAATACGCCTTCGAGATCGTGGCCAACTTCGCCGCGTACCGAGACCTCCACCGCCATCGCATGCTCACCCAGGACCGGCAACTGCTCGGGACGGCGCTCGGTTTCGACGTACCAGGCGCCCTGGCGGAGCTCGGCATGGAGGCCCGCTTCCGGGCCGCTATCGAGGCC